>NZ_JAHMSC010000037.1:0-7437 GCF_018986375.1 Pseudomonas sp. CVAP#3 | reverse complement strand
GAGTTTTGCTTGCTCTGTGTACTTCCCCATGACACCCCCAAAGGTTGTGTCCAACATTTGGGGGTCAGTTCAGGAGCGTGGGAACGATCACTGGGGCGTTAGCCGTTGAACACTTCATCCAGCAAGTTGTGCATCGACACAAAGGCCCGCTTGGCGGTCTTGGCGTCGTACATCATCGTGCCCGGCACTTTGGCGTGCGGGTCGGTAAAGGAATGCACCGCGCCGCCGTAGCTGTGCAATTGCCAATCCACGCCTGCAGCATTCACTTCAGCTTCGAAGGCCGGCAGTTGCTCTTTCGCCACCAATGGATCGGAAGCACCGTGCAACACCAGCACCGAGCCCTTGATGTTTTTCGCATCGGCAGGGTTCGGCGTATCCAGCGTACCGTGGAACGACACGGCAGCCTTGAGCGGAGCGCCGGTACGCGCCAGCTCCAGAGCACAGCAACCGCCGAAGCAGAAACCGAATGTCGCCAGTTTCGAGGTGTCGACTGCTGCTTCACCCTGGCTCTGCAACGCAGCAAATGCCGCCTGCATGCGCTTGCGCAACAACGCACGATCATTCTTCAGCGGCATCATCGCCGCGCCCGCCTCGTCGCCATTCTGTGGGCGAATCGCCTGCCCATACAGGTCAGCAATCAACACCACATAACCTTTGGCTGCGACCTCCTGGGCAATCTTCTCGGCCCCGGCGCTGACACCCATCCAGTTCGGCGCCATCAGCAAGCCCGGACGTGGGCCTGTATGGCCAGCGTCGAACGCCAGACGACCCTCGTAAGACTGACCATCAATCTGATAGCCCACGGAACGCACAGTAACTTGGCTCATGACTCACTCCCGTAAAGAAACGCCAGAATGAAAAAACCCGCCGAAGCGGGTTTTTCTTTAACGCGGTTAAACCGACAGTTCAACCAGCAGCTTGTTCAGACGGCGCACATAGGCGGCCGGATCTTTCAAGCTGTCGCCGGCGGCCAGGGCTGCCTGATCGAAGAGGATGTGCGACAGGTCGCCAAAACGCTCTTCGCTCTGCTCACCGTCGAGTTTTTCGATCAGCGGGTGAGCCGGGTTGAATTCGAAGATCGGCTTGGAATCCGGAACCTTCTGACCGCTGGCTTCGAGGATCTGACGCATTTGCATGCCCAGGTCCTGCTCGCCGATGGCCAGAATCGCCGGGGAATCGGTCAGACGGTGAGAAACCCGCACTTCGCTGACGGTTTCACCCAGCGCAGTCTTGATCCGCTCAACCAGGCCTTCTTTGCTCTTGGCGACTTCTTCTGCGGCTTTCTTGTCCTCTTCCGAGTCCAGGTTGCCCAGGTCCAGGTCACCGCGTGCCACGTCGACAAAGCTCTTGCCGTCGAAATCGCTGAGGTAGCTCATCAGCCACTCGTCGATACGGTCAGTCAGCAGCAGCACTTCGATGCCTTTCTTGCGGAAGACTTCCAGGTGCGGGCTGTTCTTGACCTGTGCGTAGGTTTCGCCGGTCAGGTAGTAGATCTTGTCCTGACCTTCCTTGGCGCGAGCCAGGTATTCGGCCAGCGAGACCACTTGCTCGCCCTCTTCACCCTGGGTGGAGGCGAAGCGCAGCAGGCCAGCGATTTTCTCTTTGTTGGCGAAATCTTCAGCCGGGCCTTCTTTCATGACCTGACCGAAGTTTTTCCAGAAGCCCTTGTATTGCTCAGGCTCGTTCTTCGCCAGTTTTTCCAGCATGTCCAGAACGCGCTTGGTCAGCGCCGACTTCATCGAATCGATGATCGGGTCTTTCTGCAGGATTTCACGCGACACGTTCAGCGACAGGTCGTTGGAGTCGACCACGCCTTTGATGAAGCGCAGATACAGCGGCAGGAACGACTCAGCCTGGTCCATGACGAACACGCGCTGCACATACAGCTTCAGACCACGCGGAGCTTCACGCTGATACAGGTCGAACGGAGCACGGGCCGGCACGTAAAGCAGCGAGTTGTACTCCAGCTTGCCTTCGACCTTGTTGTGGCTCCAGCTCAGCGGATTCTCGAAATCGTGAGCGATGTGCTTGTAGAACTCCTGGTATTCCTCGTCCTTGACTTCGGTACGCGGACGGGTCCAAAGAGCACTGGCGCGGTTGACGGTTTCCCATTCAACGGCTGGTTTCTCTTCGCCTTCGGCTGCGGTGACTTCTTTTGGCAGCTCGATCGGCAGAGCGATGTGATCGGAGTATTTCTTGATGATGTTGCGCAGACGCCAGCCATCGGCGAACTCGTCTTCAGCGGACTTCAGGTGCAGGACGATGCGCGTACCGCGGTCTTCCTTATCAACGGTGGCGACGTCGAATTCGCCTTCGCCCTTGGACGACCAGTGCACACCTTCGCTGGCAGCGAGGCCGGCACGGCGGCTGAATACGTCAACTTTATCGGCAACGATGAACGCGGAGTAGAAACCTACGCCGAACTGACCGATCAGGTGCGAATCTTTCTTCTGATCGCCGGACAGGTGTTTCATGAAATCGGCAGTGCCGGATTTGGCGATGGTGCCCAAGTGGGTCACGACATCGTCACGGCTCATGCCGATACCGTTGTCTTCGAGGGTGACGGTTTTCGCGTCCTTGTCGAAGCTCACACGGATTTTCAGTTCGGCGCCACCTTCCAGCCACTCAGGCTTGGACAGGGCTTCGAAACGTAATTTGTCGACAGCGTCGGAGGCGTTGGAGATCAGTTCGCGAAGGAAAATTTCCTTGTTGGAATACAGCGAATGGATCATCAGGTGCAGCAGTTGCTTCACCTCGGTCTGGAAGCCCAGGGTTTCCTTTTGAGTTTCCACGCTCATGGTCATCAAACTCCGATTGGATGGCAGTGGCCGCGCCCAGAGGGGGTGGCGGCGGGATGTCATCAGAGTTGGGGGCTATGACGGGGATTTCAAGGGCTGGGGGTCTCTTCAATCTTGAAATGCGCACGCGCCGTGGCAATCGGCTCGGCTTGGGTGCTCTGCCAAGCGGTTATCGCAACGTTGGCAACCCGCCGTCCCTGACGGCACACCTGGCATTTGGCGTAGGTGTCGCGAAACTGCCCGGCACGCAGATAATCGAGCGAGAAGTCGATGATCTTCGGCACACCTGGGGAGCCGGTGAAGATCAGCAAATGCAGGGCCGCCGCCAGCTCCATGAACCCGGCAATCACCCCGCCATGAATTGCTGGCAGCAAAGGGTTGCCAATATTGTCCTTATTCGCCGGCAAACGAAAAAGCAGTTCGTCACCCAATCGCGAGCACTCGACGCCGATCAGCTTGGCGTAGGGAATCATCTGCAGCAGCGAGGCGTATTCCCCACGCTCGTGGGCCTGCTGCAATTGTTCTTTGAAGTTATCAGTCATTTCGTACCACCACTGATGACGCCACCAAAACCTTTGGTGCCTTTGACGCCCTTGCCCATGCGCATGAAGGTCCCGACCACGTGGGCGATCGGCTGATCCGGATCATCCTGGTAGGCGAACCCGCGCGTGAAGATCACATCGGTTGTCACCCGGTAGCACTGGGCAAAGCCATGTACGTCTTTATGCGGTTCGGCCGGGTGCATGTAGTCGATACGCAGATCCAGGGTCGGACAAACCTCGAACTCCGGCAAAACGCAGAGTGTTGCCATCCCGCACGCGGTGTCCATCAACGAGGTGATCGCGCCACCATGAATCACGCCGGTCTGCGGATTACCAACGATCTGCGGGCTGTACGGCAACGTGATCGTCAGCCCGTCGTTACTGGCGCTGTGCACGCGTAACCCGAGCACCTGGCAATGCCTCAGCGCCGATAAAAACCGCGTCGCGCGCTCGAAAATGGGGTTGTCGGTCATTCGATAAAGGCTCTTTTTAGTGTTGTTGCATAGCAGCAGAGGGACTAAGAAAAAGTTCCCTCCAAGATAAATCTTATATATCTGTAGGAAACATGGAACTTAACCCATGGCGGTGCGTTCGAAAGGGCAAGTAGATATTTTCCACCAGGAGAAACACCCCATGCGTAAGACTTTAGCTATTGCCTTGATGTTGACCGCTTCCCTCGGCATCGCTGCCTGCGGTAAAAAACCCGAGGACAAAGCTCAAGAAGCCACCCAAAAAATTGAACAAGTCCAGCAAAAAATTGGTGAAGCTCAGGATAAAGTGAACGACGCAGCGAAAGAAGCCGCTGATGCTGCCAAAGCTCAGGTAGATTCGAGCAAGACAGCTGCTGAACAAGCCGCTCCTAAAACCAACTAATCGGTTTTAGTGCAGCAACAATAAAGCCCGCCAAGTGCGGGCTTTATTGTGTTCGCCGCTAAAGCGTTAGAGCAGCACCGCGCGAAAAGTCGGACTAACCATCAGCAGCAACGAACAGACAAAGCCGACAAACCACACCAGGCTTCGTTGCCAGGCGAGGTCTGCCCAGTAGCACAGCAAGTAGATCACCCGGGCAATCACAAAGATGATTGCCAACCCGTCAACCAGCCACCCCGCCGTTTGCGTGGTGTGCGCCATCAATACCCCGACCGCAAACAACATGAAGGCCTCGAAACAGTTCTGATGCGCGGCCACTGCGCGTGCGCCAAAGCCTGTGAGCTGCGCTTGCTGCGCGCGTGGCAGGTGATTGTTGTAACCGCCCTGCTCTTTCATGGCCTTGGCCACCGGCATACGCGCGACGTAAATCAGCACGGCACTGATAAACACGCACCAGAACGGGATACTCATCAACCCACCTCTTTTATCGCCTCGGGCAATGGCGCCTCTGTAGGGGTATAGACCATTACGTCGAGCACGTCGGAGTGAAACTCCCGGCGATACAACACCAGCACCACACCCGCGCTCATCAACATGAACAGCCACGGGCTGACGAACCAGGCGAGCATGGTCATGCCGAAGTAGTAAGAACGCAGACCGAAGTTGAACTGGTTGGCCGCCATCGAAATCACCCGCGCAGCGCGCAAAGCGAAGGCCTTGCGCTCCTGTTCGGAAACATGGCGCTCACCGATCATCGGCGCCGAGCCAATCAGGATCGCCGCGAAGTTGTATTGGCGCATGCACCAGCTGAAGGTGAAGAAGGCGTAGACGAACACCAGCGCCAGGCACAGCAGCTTGATCTCCGACATGCCCTGGGAAGCCTGTTGAACCATTGGAATGTCTGCCAGCAACGACAGCGCCCGCTCCGAGGAGCCCAGCACCGTGAGAATACCGGCGAGGATGATCAAGGTACTCGAGGCGAAGAACGATGCGTTACGCTCCAGATTGCCCACCACACTGGCGTCAGCGATGCGGTTGTCACGCAGCAGCATGCGGCGCATCCAGTCTTCGCGGTAAAGGTGCAGCACGCTGGCCAGACACGCGGTATCGCGGCCCTTCCAGATAGCGTAACGGGTGTAACCGCCCCAGCAGATGACAAACCAGAGCGCGGCAAGAATGTGGATCAGATTGGTGTGGATGAACGACATGCAGATCCTTGTGATGTGGGTGCGGGATACCAAATACCTGTGAAAACGGGCTTTTGTGGCGAGGGGGCTTGCCCCCGTTGGACTGCGCAGCAGTCCCCGAAACGCGCAGGGCCGCTTCGCGCCCCAACGGGGGCAAGCCCCCTCGCCACAAAGGTTCGCCCCAATATGTGGTTTTGGCAGTGGTTCGACGTTAGCGCAAGGAAAAAGACACTGCACCGCGCCCATAAAAAATGCCCCGTATCGATTGATACGGGGCATTTCTGTTTTGCCTACGGCCCACTTGTGGTGGGCCGTGAAGCTTAAGCCAAAGCTTCGCTGCGCTTGCCCAGCAAACGGTCGCAGGCAAATGCAACCACCAGGGTAAAGACGCATGGCACCAGCCACGCCAGACCTTGTTCGGCCAGCGGCAAGTGTGCCAATTGAGTCGGCATCCAGTCCGCCAGACCCGCGCCCTTGAGCGCGTCGATCATGCCGAACAGGAACGACACCAGCATTACCGGGCCAACGATGCGACCTTGCTCCAGCCAGAAATCCTTGCAGAAGCTCAGCGCCACCAAGACGATGCAAGGCGGATAAATCGCGGTCAGTACCGGGATCGAGAACGCGATCAGCTTGGTCAGGCCCAGGTTGGACACCAGCAGCGAGAACGCTGCCAGGATGATCACCAGTGTCTTGTAGGACAGTGGCAACACACGACTGAAGTATTCGGCGCAAGCACAGGTCAGGCCGACTGCCGTCACCAGGCAGGCCAGGGAGATCAGCACTGCGAGGAAACCGCTGCCGAGGGATCCAAAGGTGTGTTGCACATACGCGTGCAATACCGCTGCGCCGTTGGTAGCGCCGACGGCCACTTCATGGCTGCCCGAACCCAGGCGGAACAGGCTCACGTACACCAGCGCCAGACCAACGCCGGCAATCAGCCCGGCGATGATCGCGTAACGCGTGATCAGGGCTGGAGACTCGACGCCGCGAGAACGAATGGCGTTGACGATCACGATACCGAACACCAGTGCGCCAAGGGTATCCATGGTCAGGTAACCATTGATGAACCCCTGGGAGAACGGTGCCGCAACGTACTCAGGTGTGGCGGTGCCGATGTCACCCGCCGGCAAGGCGAACGCGGCAATACCGAGTACGGCCAGCGCGATGATCTTCAGTGGCGCGAGGAAACGGCCCACGGTGTCCAGCAGACGGCCCGGGTACAGCGAGATGAAGAACACCAGCAGGAAGTAAACCGAGCTGTAGAGCAGCAGCGCCAGCGGGCTTTCGCCGGTCAGCGGCGCCAGGCCCACTTCGAAGGATACGGTCGCGGTCCGCGGGGTGGCGAACAGCGGGCCCACAGCGAGGTAGCACGCGGCCGCCAGCACGCCACCGGCGATTTTGCCGATCGGGCTGCTCAAGGTGTCCATGGCGCCACCGACCTTGGCCAGCGCGACAACGGTGATCACCGGCAGACCGACAGCGGTGATCAGAAAGCCGAGCGCCGCCATCCAGACATTAGGCCCGGACTGCAAACCGACGATAGGCGGGAAGATGATGTTGCCAGCCCCGACGAACAGGGCAAACGTCATGAAGCCGAGTGCCAGGATGTCCTGGCCTTTCAACACTTTCATTAAGGAAATACCACACTACTGAATCGGGATTTAGAGAGGGATTTCCCTTATGGGTGAGGGAAATGCTGTCGGTCCGTATAGGACTGACCCGTTTAGCGCGCAGCGTCCTTGTGGGCAGCAAACGCAAAATGGCGGCTAGCGTAACTAATTTGTCTGACAAACGCACTATTACAGGGCGAACTATCCGATACGCGACATTCTCATGTCGTGTTTTCATATCTGAATTTCCCGCCCGAACAGATCGTTCCCATGCTCTGCGTGGGAATGCCGCCATGGACGCTCTGCGTCTGCTCTTGGTGTGACACGGAGCGTCACGGGAAACATTCCCACGCGGTGAACTGACCCCCAAATGTTGGACACAACCTTTGGGGGTGTCATGGGGAAGTACACAGAGCAAGCAAAACTC
>NZ_JAHMSC010000036.1:0-8052 GCF_018986375.1 Pseudomonas sp. CVAP#3 | reverse complement strand
AGTTTTGCTTGCTCTGTGTACTTCCCCATGACACCCCCAAAGGTTGTGTCCAACATTTGGGGGTCAGTTCAGAACGTGGGAACGATGATCGATCATCGATGCCATCAGCCCTACCGGAAACTAACGCTCGTGCAGCGCCTCTGCCCGTGCCTTGATGATCGGCTTGAGCAGATAGCTGAGGATGGTCTTCTTGCCAGTGATGATGTCCACCGAGGCGACCATGCCCGGAATGATCAGCAAGGGTTTTTCATCGGTGCCCAGGTGACTGCGGTCAGTGCGCAGCTTGATCATGTAGTAGGTGGTTTTCTTGTCTTCGTCAGTGATGGTGTCGGCGCCGATCTGCTCCAGCTTGGCTTTCAGGCCGCCATAGATGGTGTAGTCATAGGCCGTGAACTTGACGATGGCTTCCTGGCCCGGGTGCAAAAACGCGATGTCTTGCGGACGAATCTTCGCCTCCACCAGCAGGGTGTCATCCAGCGGCACGATTTCGACCATGTCGCTGCCGGGCTGGATCACGCCACCGATGGTGTTGACCAGCAGCTGCTTGACGATACCGCGCACCGGCGAGGTCACCAGTGTCCGGCTGACGCGGTCTTCCAGCGCCTTGCCGGTCGCCTTCGCCTTGTTCAGGTCGGTGCGGGCCTCGTTGAGCTGAGTCAGCGCCTCACTGCGGAACTTGCCACGGGTCTCGTCGATCTTGCGCTGCACTTCCTTGATCGCCGACTCGGCACGCGGGATCGCCAACGTGGTGGCATCCAGTTGGCCACGGGTTTCGACTTCAGCGCGCTTGAGCCGCAGCACTTCCACCGGCGATACCGCGCCTTGAGCCACCAGCGGCTCCGACATGTTGATTTCCTGACGTTGCAACGCCAGACCGCTGCGGTACTGCGCCTGCTTGGAGGTGAATTCGCGCAGCTCCTGTTGTTTCTGGATTAGTTGCTCCTGCAGGCCGCCGACTTCATCGTGCAATTGCTGGCGACGGCTCTCATAGAGTGATTTTTCGCTGGCGGCCTGACCGGGCACAGCTTTCATTGCGTCGTCAGGAAAGCTCAGCGGGCGGTCGTCGACTTCCGCGCTCAAGCGTTCCACGCGCAGCAACATCGACAAACGGTCGGCTTCGGTTTCGCCGACGTTGGACTGAAAGCGCGTGTCATCCAGGCGAATCAACGGCGCACCGGCTTCGACGATTTGCCCTTCGCGAACGAAGAGTTCTGCGACGATACCGCCCTCCAGGTTCTGGATTTTCTGAAGTTTGGAGGATGGAATCGCCTTGCCATCGCCTTTGGTGACCTCATCGATCACCGCAAAGTTGGCCCACAGCAGCAGGAACAGAAAGAAGCCGATGATGGCCCAGATGGTCAAGCGGACCACCCGCGGGGCGTCTTCGATCAGCGCCTTGTTCACCTCGGGCAAGGGTTGGCCTTGCAGCGATTCTGAGCCTTTGAAGTAGCGGCGGATCGAGTCGCGCATTCCGGACTTAAGCAACACTGATCTGCCCCTTCTTCAACGCTTCCATCACCGAGGCTTTTGGACCATCGGCCAGAATTTGCCCGCGATCGATCACCAGCAACCGATCGACCAGCGACAGCAATGAAGCCCGGTGCGTCACCAGCACCACGGTCTTGTTCTCTACGACGGCTTGCAGGCGTTGCTTCAAGCGTTCTTCACCGGTGTTATCCATGGCGCTGGTCGGTTCGTCGAGCAGCAGGATCGGCGGATTGAGCAGCAGGGCACGGGCCAGGGCCACGTTCTGACGCTGACCGCCGGAGAGGTTTTGCCCGCGTTCGCCGACTTGCAACTCGTAACCTTGTGGGTGCAAACGGGCGAACTCATGCACGCCGGCCAGTTCAGCAGCCTGCAGAACAAGTTCGTCTTCCATGTAGCGGGCGCCGGACACCAGGTTGTCGCGCAACGTACCGGCGAGCAACTGGATGTCCTGCGGTACATAGCCGATGTTGTGGCGCAATTCGCTGACATCGATCTGCCGGATATCCACGCCATCCACCAGCAACGCGCCATCGTCCGGCTGATACAGGCCGACCAGCAGTTTGGCCAGCGAGCTCTTGCCCGAGCCGCTGCGGCCGATGATGCCGATCTTTTCACCCGGTTTGATGATCAGGTTAATGTTCTTCAGCGCCGGATTCTGCTGACCCGGGTAGGTGAAGCTCAACTGACGACACTCGATGCCACCCTGCAGGACTTTGCGGCTCAGCGGGCGCTCTTCGAAGTTGCGCTCTTGCGGCAGTTCCATCATCTGGTCGACCGAGGTCATGGTGACCCGCGCCTGCTGATAACGGGTCAGCAGACCGGACAACGACGCCAGCGGGCTGAGGGCCCGACCACTGAGCATGTAGCAGGCGATCAGGCCGCCCATGCTGAGGTTGCCGGCAATGATCTGGTAAACCCCGAAGACGATCATGATCACCCCCGCCAGTTGCTGGATCAGCAAGGTGATGTTCATCGCCAGGCCGGAGAGCATTTTCACCCGCAGCTCGAGGCGGCTGAGGGTCCCGATAGTCTGCTCCCACTGGTACTGACGCTCGCTTTCAGCGTTGTTGACCTTCACCGCATCAAGCCCGGCGAGGGTTTCGATCAGGCTCGACTGGCGCTCGGCCCCCAGCGCCATGGTTCGCTCCATGGTCGCCACCAGCGGCTTCTGCAACGCGTAGCCGATCAGCAGGGCAATCGGGAACGCCAACACTGGAATCCACACCAGGTGCCCGCCCAGCAGGGCGATCACCAGGAAAATCAGCAAGGTGAACGGTAGGTCGATGAGGCTGGTCAGGGTCAGCGAAGCGAGGAAGTCGCGCAGGCTCTGAAATTCGTGGATGTTCTGGGCGAAGCTGCCGACCCGCGCCGGGCGGTACTTCATGGCCATGCCGACGATCCGCTCGAACAGCGTCGCGGAAATGATCAGGTCGGTTTTTTTGCCGGCCAGGTCCAGGCACAGACTGCGCAGGCTTTTAAGGACCAGGTCGAACAGGTAAGCCCCGGTGATGCCGAGAGCCAGCACCCACAGGGTCGCTTCGGCCTGGTTCGGTACCACGCGGTCGTAGACGTTCATCACGAACAGCGGCGCGGCCATGGCGATGATGTTGATCAGGAAACTCGCGGCGATGGCGTCGACATACAGCCAGCGCGAGCGCTTGAGGGTATCGCGGAACCAGGAGCGAGCACGCGGGATCAGCGTGCCGTGGTTCACGTCGAATTTATGTTGAGGCTGGGCGAAAAATGCTTGCCCGGTGTAATCGTCAGCCAGCAGTTCGCGGCTGACGTGAACTTCACCGCCATCGCTTTCACTGAGCAGCAGACGCGCCTGGTCATCGCCGAGCCAGCCCAGCAGCACGGCACTGCGACCATCCTTGAGCAGCAACAGTGCCGGCATGGCAATCGCCGGAATTTGCGCCAGCTTGCGTTGCAGCACCCGCCCTTGCAGGCCGGCGCGGGCCGCCGCACGCGGGAGCAACTCGACGCTCAGGCGCTGTTTGGGCAATGGCAGACCGGTGGTCAGCATCGCCGCGCTCGCCGGTTTCTGGTGCAGCGTGCAGAGGGCTAGCAGGCCGTCCAGTAACGGATCGTCGTGCAACGCGCGTGGATCATGACGGAGATGAACTCGACTGGCTTCTGATTCCACGCTTGGCACTCTTGGCTAACTAACTAGAAGGATCTGCTCAATTCATGCCGGGCAGTTGGACCTTGGTCTTCACATCGTTCGACACGACGGAAGCCATGGGTGCAACTACACCCTGACTTTTGAGCAATTCGCCCATGGTCGCCTTGATTCGATATTGAGTAAATAACTGAATGTTTTTGATATCCGCCAGACGACGGGAAGCGGTAAACAGTTCGTTCTCGCTGTCGAGCAAGTCGAGCAAAGTACGTTGACCCAAGCTGAACTGTTGCTGATACGCGGTGCGCACGGCACTGCTGCGATCGACATATTGCTGAGCGATCGGCACTTGGGCGTTGGCGTTGTTCAGGGCATTCCATGCCAGGCCCAACTCTTCGTTCAACACGCGCAAGGCGTTGTTGCGGATATCCAGCGCCTGGTTCGACAGATAAGACTTGGATTCCAGGTCAGCTTTGTTGCTGCCACCGGAATACAGGTTGAAGCGCATGCGCAACATGGCCTGCCATTCATTGTTATGACCGACCATGCCATCCAGATTATTGTCGGCGGTGCGGCCCAGTTCGGCATCGAAACGTGGGTAGAACGTCGACTTGGCAGCATCGTACTGCTTCTCGGCCGCGGCAATATCGGACTCGGCGGAACGCAGTACCGGGCTGTTTTCGAGCATTTGCTGGCGGGCTTCATTCAGGTTCGCCGGCAGCAGCGCAAGGAAGGGTGCCGGACGCTCCAGTTGATCGGGCATCTGACCCACGGCGCTGAGGAAGTTGGTCTCGGCGTCCGCAAGATTGGTCTGCTCAGTGATCAGGTTGTTGCGGGCCTGGGCCATACGCGCTTCGGCCTGATCGAGGTCGGCACCGCTGCCCACGCCACGCGAGGTGCGCAGTTTGATCTGGTCAAAAATCCGTTCGTGGCTCTTCAGGTTCTCTTCGGCCAAGCGCACGAACTCGCGACGGGTCAGCACGTCGAGGTAAACTTGGGCCACAGTCAGTGCCGTGCGCTCGGAAGTCCCCAGCAATGAATAGGCGCGGGAGTTAACGGTGGCTTGTTGACGCCCGACTTCGCTGGATGTCGCAAAACCGTCAAACACCATTTGCTGCAAACGCACGCTCGACTCGCCGCGGTTCAAGGTTTCCCAATGATTGTTGCCGGCGCCAGCACGAGTGGTCGGGTTGTCAGTGCCTTCACGACCATACCCCCCAAGCAGATCGACCTTTGGCAGGTAGCCACCCTGAGCAGCTCTGAGCTGATAGTCCGCGGAAAGGCGACTGTTCACGCCAGCCTGGATTTCCGGGTGGACATCCAGTGCTTGTTGCATGGCTTGAGGCAGGGTTTGAGCTTGTACAAAACTGGCAGCAAGAACAAATGGTAGAGCCTTGAACAGGTGTGAGCGCATATAAGAATTTCCCTGGACTTCTTGTCTCAAATCACAGCAGATCGCAGTGCTGCGACGGAAAATGGCAACCGAAATGACCGTATGTCGGAAAGTTAAAAACCAGAACTGGGTCACACGCTGCCGGCAGGTCGTCACACAAATATCAATGTGACATTACCGGGGCGATTGTTTAGGATGGCACCCAGAAGGTCAATAGTTTGGCACAAAGTTAATCGCGAAAAAAACAAGCCAAATTATTGACGCGGTAGCGTCAAATTAATGCGCCCCACTTTGAAAGTACGTCCAGACTGAATTGGCAGACGGCCTCTTCAGGTCTATGGAAGCCTACTGAACGGAACACTTGGAGAGTCCTCAATGAGCAGTGTTGTTGCCATCGTCAAAAGCATTGTTGGTCAAGTTTTCGCGGTGTCCCCGGAAGGCATCAGACGTGTGCTGATTGAGGGTGACCGACTGTTCACGGGTGACCAGCTCGATACCGGTCCGACGGGCGCGGTGACGCTTGAACTGGCCGACGGTCGCACGTTGGACCTGGGCCGTGATACCCAGTGGAGCGGCAGCGCTCCGGACTCCAGCACTGACTTGGCACAAGCCACTGCGCAAGCCGCGCCTTCGGTAGCAGAACTGCAACAAGCCATCCTCGCGGGCGTCGACCCGACCACTGATATAGAAGCCGCCGCCGCAGGCCCGACTGCAACAGGCACGGGTGGTGCTGCTGGCGGAGGCCACAGCTTCGTGGCACTGGACGAAACAGCTGCCCGCGTAGCCCCGACCATTGGTTTTCCGACCGCAGGCATTGGTGCAACTACTTCCGCCGCCGACGTCACTACGGGTGGCCAGAACACCAATAACGGCACCAACGTGCTGGTTGGCTCGACCCTGAGCCTCAGTGCTACATCGACCATCACCGAAGCCGGTGGTGTGCTGGTTTACACCGCAAACGTCACCCGGGCGCCGCTGACTGACCTGAGTATCACCCTGTCCAATGGCTCGGTCATCGTCATCCCGGCCGGCCAGGTCAGCGGCAGCGTCAATGTTCCGCTGGCACCGAATGACAATGTCTACAACGACCCGCACCAGATCACCGTCAATGTCACCGGCACCACCGGTGGCGGCGGCCTGGTGCTGACCGTCGATCCGACGCCCGCCGTCACACAGGTCACTGACACGATTGATACCACCACCGTCACCCTGACGGCAGGCTCGACCATCACCGAAGGCGGTCAGATCACCTACACCGCAACCTTGACCAACCCGGCGCAAACGCCGGTCACCGTGACCCTGTCCAACGGCTCGACCATCACCATCGAAGCCGGCAAAACCACCGGTACGGTGAACGTCGACACCCCGGCGAACGATGTTTACAAAAACGGCAGCACGGTCAGCACCACCATCACCGGGGCTACCGGTGGCAACTTTGAAAACCTGGTGCCAAGCACCACACCAGCCGTTACCACGATTACCGATTCGATCGACAATACCGGGTTGAGCCTGACGGCGACCGGTTCGGTTACCGAAGGCGGTCAGATCACCTACACCGCGACCCTGAGCAATCCGGCCGGCACCGCCATGAGCGTCACGCTCAGCAACGGCGCCGTGATCAACATCGAAGCCGGTAAAACCACCGGCTCCGTGGTGGTCGACACTCCGGCCAACGACGTCTACAAGAACGGCAGCACCGTCAGTACCACCATCGAAAGCACTACCGGCGGCAACTTCGAACAGTTGACCCCGAGCAGCACGCCGGTGGTCACCACGATCACCGATTCGATCGATAACACCGGGCTGACGCTCACCGCCAACAACGCCATTACCGAAGGTGGCCAGATCACCTACACCGCGACGCTGAGCAATCCGGCCGGTACCGCGATGAGCGTCACCCTGTCGAACGGCGCGGTGATCAACATCGAGGCCGGCAAAACGTCCGGTTCCGTGGTGGTCGACACCCCGGCCAACGACGTCTACAAAAACGGCAGCACCGTCAGTACCACCATCGAAAGCACCACTGGCGGCAACTTCGAACAACTGACCCCGAGCACCACTCCGGCCGTTACTACGATCACCGATTCGATCGACAACACCGGCCTGAGCCTGACGGCGAATGGTTCGGTGGTTGAAGGTGGGCAGATCACCTACACCGCCACGCTGAGCAACCCCGCGGGCACACCGATGACCGTCACGCTGTCGAATGGCGCCGTAATCAACATCGAAGCCGGTAAAACCAGCGGTTCGGTGGTGGTCGATACCCCGGCCAACGATGTCTATAAAAACGGCAGCACCGTCAGCACCACCATCGAGAGCACCACCGGTGGCAACTTCGAGCAGCTGACCCCAAGCACCACCCCAGCCGTTACGACGATCACCGATTCGATCGATAACACCGGGCTGACGCTCACCGCCAACAACACCATTACCGAAGGCGGCCAGATCACCTACACCGCCACGCTGAGCAACCCGGCGGGCACACCGATGAGCGTGACCCTGTCGAACGGCGCGGTGATCAACATCGAAGCCGGCAAAACCACCGGCAGCGTGGTGGTCGATACCCCGGCCAATGACGTCTACAAAAACGGCAGCACCGTCAGCACCACCATCGAAAGCACCACGGGGGGCAACTTCGAGCAGTTGACCCCGAGCACCACCCCGGCCGTCACCACCATCACCGACTCGATCGACAACACCGGCCTGACGCTCACCGCCAACAACACGATTACCGAAGGCGGTCAGATCACTTACACCGCGACGCTGAGCAATCCGGCCGGTACCGCGATGAGCGTCACCCTGTCGAACGGTGCCGTGATCAACATCGAGGCCGGCAAGACCAGCGGCTCGGTGGTGGTCGACACCCCGGCCAACGACGTCTACAAAAACGGCAGCACCGTCAGCACCACCATTGAAAGCACCACTGGCGGCAATTTCGAGCAGTTGACCCCGAGCACGACGCCGGCGGTCACGACGATCACCGATTCGATCGATAACACCGGCCTGAGCCTGACGGCGAATGGTTCGGTGGTTGAAGGTGGGCAGATCA
>NZ_JAHMSC010000035.1:0-12402 GCF_018986375.1 Pseudomonas sp. CVAP#3 | reverse complement strand
CTGTTGAATACAGAACTCAGGCCGCTCAGGCATAGACATGTAAACGTCCAGCTTTTTGGGGTCAGATCAGAGCATGGGAACGATCATCATCAGCAGCCTTTAAAACACCGGCAACGTCTTGTCCTTGATCACCTTGGTCGGCCCGTTGGCCTTGACGCTGGCGATGCCTTTTTCCAGTGCGGTGTCGGAAGCGTAGGCTTCACTGCTGCCGATGATCTGATGATTGGCAGCCGTGAGATTGAAGTAAGGATGGCCATCCTTGGTGGTTTTTTTCTCGTAGCATTCATCCAGTGGGCTATTGGCCTGAACCGAGGCGATGCCGCCATCAGCAGCGCTGCGCGTGGTGTACAGCTCGCTGGTAAGAATGGTCTCGGCGTTGGCCGCTTTCAGCACAAAGCGAAACTGGCCAGTGATGCTTTTGCTCAACTCGTACCATCCGGACATGCTCGTTCTCCTTGGCGATTGAGGGCAGCGCGCTTCAGAGTAAAGACCAGGCAACCCTACTTCACCACCGCGCGCACCACCGATAACTCCGGCGTCGTCACCCGGCGCTGGCTCAGGTAACGCGTGCAGCTGACCCGCAGGAACGAGGCGAAATTCACCACTTCGCCCCGGTAGTCCATCACCTCTTCATAGAGCTTGGCGATCAACTGGTTGGTGGTCATGCCATCGACTTCGGCGATCTCGCTGAGGATGTCCCAGAACTGGTTCTCCAGCCGCAGCGTGGTCACCACCCCGCAGATGCGCAGCGAGCGCGAGCGTGACTCGTAGAGGATCGGGTCGGCTTTGACGTACAGCTCGCACATGCGCAGGCCTCCGCTTACAAAGTGATTTTGGTGCCCAGCAGACCAAGGAAACCGGCCAGCCAGCTCGGGTGTGCCGGCCAGGCTGGAGCCGTCGCCAGATTGCCCTGAACGTGACCTTGAGTCACCGGAATATCGATGAACGTGCCACCGGCCAAACGCACTTCTGGCGCGCAGGCGGGATAAGCGCTGCATTCGCGACCTTCAAGAATCCCCGCCGCCGCCAACAATTGCGCGCCATGGCAGACCGCCGCAATCGGTTTGCCGGCCTTGTCGAAGGCTTGCACCAGTTGCAGGACTTTTTCGTTCAGACGCAGGTATTCCGGCGCCCGACCACCCGGCACCAACAACGCATCGTAGTCCGCCGCATCGACCTTGGCGAAGTCGAAGTTCAGCGCGAACAGGTGACCGGGTTTCTCACTGTAGGTCTGGTCGCCTTCGAAGTCATGGATCGCAGTGCGCACGGTCTGCCCGGCTGTTTTGTCCGGGCACACCGCGTGCACCGTATGACCGACCATCAGCAGCGCTTGAAACGGCACCATCACTTCGTAGTCTTCGACATAATCGCCGACCAGCATCAGAATTTTTTTCGCGGCCATGGGGATGACTCCTCTGGTAAAAACTTGGGCAGGAAGGAGTATTCAAGGTAGTCCGAATCCAGCGGGACGGGTAATAACCAGCTATTACGTAAAACAGTGCACTCCCTGTAGCTCGCAGATACCTTTGTGGCGAGGGGGCTTGCCCCCGTTGGGGCGCGCAGCGGCCCTCAATCCATACACCATTTTCTTTCAGGCAAACCGCGTCAATCTGTTTACGACTGCTTCGCTCGAACGCGGACCGGCCGACGGGAGCAAGCTCCCTCGCCACAGGATCTGCGGTTGCTTCAAACTGTACGTGTCACTCTGTGCCTAGCTGTAGCAGCGCTGCGCTCCAGGTTTATGGCTAGATGAACGCTCTCCCGCCACTTCAGAATTCTGGTTACCGTTATGTCCTCGCGCGAAAACACCGGCATGGCCCTGGGCCTGCTCGGCGTCGTCATCTTCAGCCTGACCCTGCCCTTCACCCGGATCGTGGTGCAAGAAGTCCATCCGCTGCTCAATGGGCTGGGCCGAGCGTTGTTCGCGGCGATTCCGGCGGCGTTGTTGCTGCTCTGGCGGCGAGAGAAATGGCCGACCTGGAAACAGATCAAAGGCCTGACGTTGGTGATTGCCGGGGTAATTCTCGGTTTCCCGGTACTCTCGGCCTGGGCCATGCAAACGCTGCCGGCGTCTCATGGCGCGCTGGTCAACGGTTTACAGCCTTTGTGCGTGGCGCTGTATGCCGCATGGCTGTCCCATGAACGACCGTCGAAAGCCTTCTGGGCCTGTGCCGCATTGGGCAGCGCGTTGGTCCTGGGTTACGCCTTGATCAGCGGTGCCGGCAGCATCCAGGCCGGTGATCTGTTGATGCTCGGGGCGATTGCCATCGGTGGCCTGGGTTATGCCGAAGGTGGCCGGTTGGCCAAGGAGATGGGCGGCTGGCAAGTGATCTGCTGGGCGCTGGTGCTGTCGACACCGCTGTTGATCGGCCCGGTGACGTATCTGGCGCTGCAGCACCAAGGCGAGATTTCGGCGAAAACCTGGTGGGCCTTCGGTTACGTGTCGTTGTTCTCGCAATTCATCGGCTTCTTCGCCTGGTACGCCGGACTGGCGATGGGTGGCATCGCCCGAGTCAGTCAGATCCAGCTGCTGCAGATCTTCTTCACTATCGCCTTCTCGGCGCTGTTCTTTGGCGAACACATCGAACCGATTACCTGGCTGTTTGCAGTCGGGGTGATTGTCACCGTGATGCTCGGGCGCAAGACGGCGGTGCGCCCGGCACAACCAGGCACGTTACCGACGGGTATTCAGATCAAGCCGTTCAAATAAGCAGCCCATCGGCCCGCAGCAGGGTTTCCAGACAATGCTCGGTGATGTGGTAGAACGCCTTGAGCTCCTGGATTTTTATCAATAGCTGCGCCGGGTCCACCGGCTCAGCGCGTTTGACCGCCAGGATCATCTTGTTCTTGTTGGTGTGGTCCAGAGAGATGAACTCGAAGACCTTGGTTTCATACCCGCAGGCCTCGAGGAACAACGCCCGCAGACTGTCGGTGACCATTTCGGCTTGCTGACCAAGGTGCAAACCGTATTGCAGCATCGGCTTGAGCAGCGCCGGGCTCTGGATCTGCAGGCGAATCTGCTTATGGCAGCACGGCGAGCACATGATGATCGCCGCCCCGGAGCGGATGCCGGTGTGGATCGCGTAGTCGGTGGCGATGTCACAGGCATGCAGGGCGATCATCACGTCCAGCTCGCTCGGTGCCACGCTACGCACATCACCACATTTGAACACCAGCCCCGGATGCTCCAGGCGCGCGGCAGCGGTGTTGCACAGGTTGACCATGTCTTCGCGCAACTCGACACCGGTGACCACGCCTTCGGCGCGCAAGGTGTTGCGCAGGTAATCGTGAATGGCGAAGGTCAGGTAACCCTTGCCTGAACCGAAGTCCGCCACGCGAACCGGTTTATCCAGCGCCAGCGGTGAAGACGTCAGCGCATGGCTGAAGACTTCGATGAACTTGTTGATCTGCTTCCACTTGCGCGACATCGCCGGAATCAGTTCGTGCTTGCTGTTCGTTACACCGAGATCCGCGAGGAACGGTCGGGTCAGGTCGAGGAAGCGGTTCTTCTCACGGTTGTGCTCGGCGGACGGCACTTCGCGCAGTTGCTGGGGTTTGCTCTTGAACAGCGAGCTCTTGCCCTTCTTGCTGTATTCGAGCTGGGCTTCATCGGTCAGCGCCAGCAGGTGAGCATTCTTGAAGTCCTGCGGCAACAGCGCAGCAATCGTCGCGATGCCCTCTTCGATCGGGAAGTTCTTGGTGATGTCACGCGTCTTGTAGCGATAGACGAAGGACAGGCACGGCTGTTCCTTGACCGTCAGCTGCTTGATGATGATTCGCTGCAAGTCGACTTCAGCGCCGACGTACTTGGCCAGCACCAGTTTGATGAAGGCGTTCTGCGCCAGGCTGGTGCTCAGCAGGTCGATGAATTGCGCGTGATGATCCGGCGTGAGGCTGGCGGGAGTTGCGGTAACAGACATGTAAAAAGCGCCTCGGGCGGTGCGGATCGGGGAATGACCGGTATTTTAGGGGGGATGGCGCGTCGGGACACGCAGTTATTTACGAACGGTGCACATCCTGTGGCGAGGGAGCTCGCTCCCGCTCGGTTGCGAAGCAGCCGCAAGACAGGCAACCGCGATTACCTGATGGACCATGTTTGCTGGTTTTAGGGCCGCTTCGCGCCCCAGCGGGAGCAAGCTCCCTCGCCACAAAGTTCCCGGTTCTAAATCCCAGAACCAGCTTCAGCCCAGAACCACCAACCGATTCGGTAACTCATTGCGCGCCTGCGTCACCGGCACATGCACCTTGAGCAACTCGCCACAGGCCTCGATGCAGGTGACAAAGCCCTGCAACGTCTGGCCCTGTTTCACCTGTCGGGTGAAGGCTGCGACGATCGGGTCCCAGTTTTTGTTATCCAGCCGCCTGGAAATCCCTTCGTCCACCAGGATCTCCACATAGCGCTCGGCTTCACAGACGAAAATCAGCACGCCGGTGCCGCCGACGGTGTGGTGCAGGTTCTGCTCCAGAAACTGCCGACGCGCCAGGTTCGAGGCGCGCCAATGGCGCACCGACCGCGGGATCAGGTGGGTGGTGATCGACGGAATCCGGAACACCAGGCACAAGACGATAAAACTCACCCACTGCACCAGCAGCAAGGTGTGCATGTTCAGCCAGCCGGTAACGTAGTGCACGATGCCCGGCACGATCAGCGCCAGCAGGCTGGCCCAGAGCAGCGGGATGTAAGCGTAGTCGTCGGCCCGGGCCGCGAGCACGGTGACCAGTTCAGCGTCGGTGTCGCGCTCGACACGCGCGATGGCCTCGGCGACTTTGCGCTGTTCGTGTTCCGTCAGTAATGCCATGGTTTTGAATGCTCGCTCATTATTGTTATCACCAGCCGCCCGACGAACCGCCGCCCCCGAAACTGCCCCCGCCGCCGCTGAAGCCGCCGCCCCCTCCCGAGCCGCCGCCAAAGCCTCCGCCGCCAAACCCGCCGGAACCTCCGCGACCGCCGCCACGGGGCAGGATGCCGAGCATCTGCAAGATAGAAATCGTCAGGATAAACAGCACCGCCAATAACACGAATACTGTCGGATGACGCCCGATAAAGTCGCTGCCCTGATCACCACCCGAATCATAAATCGTCGACGGTTCATCCAGTGGGCTGCCGCCCAGTACCACCAGCATCGCGGCAACGCCGTCACTGATGCCTTTGCTGAAATTGCCGGACTTGAACGCCGGAGTGATCACCTGATTGATGATCACCGAACTTTGCGCATCGGTCAGCCGATCCTCCAGGCCATACCCGACTTCGATCCGCAGCTTGCGCTCGGCGCGAGCGACGATCAGCAAGGCGCCGTTATTCTTGCCCTTCTGTCCGATGCCCCAGTAACGCCCCAACTGATAACCATAGTCGTCGATGCTGGTGCCTTGCAGGTCCGGCAGCGTCACCACCACCAACTGCTCGCCGGTGGCCTGTTCGTGGGCCTGGAGTTGCTGGGTCAGTTGCTCGCGCACCACAGGCTCGATCATCTGGGCGTTATCCACCACCCGACCGGTCAACGCTGGAAACTTCAGCTCGGCCTGAGTGGTGATGGAAAAGATCCAAAGCATCACCACCAGGCTGATTTTCAAAACGCGCATTGGCACCTCATCCCTAATGGCTCCTGAATCGGTGGTATCCCGACAGCACTGAAAACCCGCCGGGAACCTGCGCTGATCAGAACTTCACTTGCGGCGCCTTGTCGGCACCCGGGCTGGTGGCCTCGAAGGTGTCGCGCAACAGCAGGTCGCTGTACAGCACGCTGTGCCACAAACGGCCTGGGAACGTCCGCAGTTCAGTGTTGTAATTCTGCACCGCCAGGATGAAATCCCGGCGCGCCACGGCGATACGGTTTTCGGTGCCTTCAAGTTGCGATTGCAGCGCCAGGAAGTTCTGGTTCGCCTTCAGGTCCGGATAACGCTCGGACACCACCATCAAACGACTGAGGGCGCCGCTGAGCTGATCCTGGGCCTGCTGGAACTGTTTGAGTTTTTCCGGGTTGTCGAGGGTGCTGGCATCGACCTGGATAGAGGTCGCCTTGGCCCGCGCTTCGACCACCGCCGTCAGGGTCTCCTCTTCATGCTTGGCGTAACCTCTGACCGTTTCCACCAGGTTGGGGATCAGGTCGGCGCGACGCTGGTACTGGTTCTGCACTTGCGACCAGGCCGCCTTGGCCTGCTCGTCGAGGGTCGGTATGGTGTTGATGCCACAGCCGGCCAGAACCGTGCTGAGCAACATCAATACTGCTATTTGCCAGCCCGAACGATAGCGCTGTTGTACATTCATGCGAGTGATGCTCCCTTGCCCATTACCCTGGAAATATTCCTGCGCGCCTTCAACTCGAACTCTTGGGGCATAATCTGCCGCCGCCACTGGATTGCATCGGGCCAATCGGCTAAAAGATGCCCAGCGCTGAAAGAGTTTAGAAGTTTGCGGCATTTAGTCGAACAACAACAGACGCCCCCTAATTTTTGGCTGACCGGCACGTAACCACTGCGTCCGTTTAGGCTTTTGAGATCACTATTCATGAAGAAGCTGTGTTTGCTGGGCCTTTCCATCGGCCTGGCCAGTCACTCGGTATGGGCCGATACAAAGCCTGCACCTATTGAAAACAAGGACGCTTTCGTCAGCAACCTGATGAAGCAGATGACCCTGGACGAAAAGATCGGCCAATTGCGCCTGATCAGCATCGGCCCGGAAATGCCCCGCGAGCTGATCCGCAAGGAAATCGCCGCCGGCAATATCGGTGGCACGTTCAACTCGATCACGCGTCCCGAAAACCGTCCGATGCAGGACGCGGCCATGCGCAGCCGGTTGAAGATCCCGATGTTCTTCGCCTATGACGTAATCCACGGCCACCGGACCATTTTCCCTATCCCCCTGGCCCTGGCCTCGAGTTGGGACATGGATGCGATTGGCCGCAGCGGGCGCATTGCTGCCAAGGAAGCCGCGGCCGACAGCCTCGACATCACCTTCGCGCCGATGGTCGACATCTCCCGCGACCCACGCTGGGGTCGCACCTCCGAAGGTTTCGGCGAAGACACTTATCTGGTCTCGCGCATCGCCAAAGTGATGGTCAAGGCCTACCAGGGCGAGACCCCGAGCGCGGCCGACAGCATCATGGCCAGCGTCAAGCACTTCGCCCTGTATGGCGCGGTCGAAGGCGGTCGCGACTACAACACCGTCGACATGAGCCCGGTGAAGATGTACCAGGACTACCTGCCACCGTACCGCGCCGCTATTGATGCCGGCGCCGGTGGGGTGATGGTTGCGCTGAACTCGATCAACGGCATACCGGCCACTGCCAACCTGTGGCTGATGCAGGACTTGCTGCGTAAAGAGTGGGGCTTCAAGGGCCTGGCAGTCAGTGACCACGGGGCGATCTTCGAGCTGATCAAGCACGGCGTGGCCCGCGACGGGCGTGAAGCGGCGAAGCTGGCAATCAAGGCCGGCATCGACATGAGCATGAACGACACCCTGTACGGCAAGGAACTGCCAGGGCTGCTGAAGTCCGGCGAAATCCAGCAGAGCGACATCGACAACGCCGTGCGTGAAGTGCTGGGCGCCAAGTACGACATGGGCCTGTTCAAGGACCCGTACCTGCGTATCGGCAAGGCCGAGGATGATCCGGCCGACACCTACGCCGAAAGCCGTCTGCACCGCGCCGAGGCCCGTGACGTTGCACGTCGCAGCATGGTGTTGCTGAAGAACCAGAACGAAACCCTGCCGCTGAAGAAGACCGCGAAAATCGTCCTGGTCGGTCCACTGGCCAAGGCACCGATCGACATGATGGGCAGCTGGGCTGCCGCCGGCAAACCGGAACAGTCGGTAACGTTGCTCGACGGCATGACCCGTGCCCTGGGTGATCAGACCAAGCTGACCTACGTCCGTGGCGCCAACATCACTGAGGACAAGAAAGTCCTCGATTACCTGAACTTCCTCAACTTCGATGCTCCGGAAGTGGTGAATGACCCGCGTTCGGCGCAGGTCATGATTGACGAAGCGGTGAAAGCCGCGCAGCAGGCTGATGTGGTGGTGGCGGCAGTCGGAGAATCCCGTGGCATGTCCCACGAATCGTCGAGCCGTACCGACCTGAACATCCCGGCCAACCAGCGCGACCTGATCAAGGCCCTGAAAGCCACCGGCAAACCGCTGGTACTGGTGCTGATGAACGGCCGTCCGCTGACGATTCTCGAAGAGAAGGAACAGGCTGACGCGATTCTCGAAACCTGGTTCACCGGTACCGAAGGCGGCAACGCGATCGCTGACGTGCTGTTCGGTGACTACAACCCGTCCGGTAAGCTGCCCATCAGCATCCCGCGTTCAGTGGGGCAGATTCCGACCTACTACAACCACCTGAGCATCGGTCGCCCGTTCACCCCTGGCAAACCGGGCAACTACACCTCGCAGTATTTCGATGACACCACCGGGCCTCTGTTTCCATTCGGCTACGGTCTGAGCTACACCAGCTTCAGCCTGTCGGACATGGCCCTGTCGTCGACCACGCTGAACAAGACCGGCAAGATCGACGCCAGCGTGACCGTTAAAAACACCGGCAAGCGCGACGGCGAAACCGTGGTTCAGCTGTATATTCAGGACGTGGTCGGTTCGATGATTCGCCCGCTCAAGGAACTGAAAAACTTCCAGAAAGTGATGCTCAAGGCCGGCGAACAGAAAGTCATCCACTTCACCATCGAAGAGGACGACCTGAAGTTCTACAACGCCCAGCTCAAATATGCAGCAGAACCTGGCAAGTTCAACGTGCAGATCGGCCTCGATTCCGAGGACGTGACGCAGCAGAGCTTCGAGTTGCTTTAACCCCCCTGAAATCTGGCGGGCTCTTGTGGCGAGGGGGCTTGCCCCCGTTTGGCTGCGTAGCAGCCATAAAACCTGCAAACTCATTCTCAGGACAGAACGAGTTTGCCGGTCTTAGGACCGCTTCGCGGTCCAACGGGGGCAAGCCCCCTCGCCACAGTTCCACGTAACCGGCTATCCTCGCCGATCCAGCAGATTGACCACCATCCGATCCACCCATCCCCACACCCGCTGCTTGACCCGTCGCCACAGCGGTCGGCGTTGCCATTCCTCAAGACTGACCCTTTGGCTTAACGCAAAGTCCCTCTCGAAACTCGCCGCCACCGCCAGGCTCAATGTCGGATCAAGGGCTTCCAGGTTGGCTTCCAGATTGAAGCGCAGATTCCAGTGATCGAAATTGCATGAGCCAATGCTCACCCAGTCATCGATCAGGACCATTTTCAGGTGCAGGAAACACGGCTGGTATTCGAAGATCTTCACCCCGGACTTGAGCAAGCGCGGGTAATAACGATGCCCGGCGTAGCGCACCGACGGATGATCGGTACGCGGCCCGGTCAGCAGCAGGCGCACATCGATGCCCCGTGCAGCAGCCTTGCGCAGCGAGCGACGGACCTTCCAGGTTGGCAGGAAGTAAGGCGTGGCCAGCCAGATTCGCTGCTGGCCGCTGTTCAGTGCGCGAAACAGCGATTGCAGGATGTCCCGGTGCTGCCTTGCGTCGGCATACGCTACCCGGCCCATGCCTTCACCCATCGGCGGGACCCGTGGCAGACGCGGTAAACCGAAGTGGGAGGCAGGTTTCCAGGCGCGACGGTGGCGGTTGGCGATCCATTGGCGGTCGAACAGCAACTGCCAGTCGAGCACCAGCGGGCCGCCGATTTCCACCATCACTTCATGCCACTCACTGGTTTCGCAACCTGGGGTCCAGAACTCGTCGGTGACGCCCGTGCCGCCGACCACCGCCAGCGACTGATCGACCAACAGCAACTTGCGGTGGTCACGGTAAAGGTTGCGCACCCAGCGCCGCCAGCTCAGGCGATTGTAGAAACGCAGTTCCACGTCAGCCTCGATCAGGCGTCGCCGCAGACTCAGGGTGAATGCCAGGCTGCCGTAGTCATCGAACAGACAACGTACGCGCACACCGCGCTCGGCGGCTTGCACCAGCGCCTGAACCATCGCCTCGGCACAGGCACCCGCCTCCACCAGGTACAGCTCCAGTTCGACCTGTTCCTGCGCAGCGGCAATCGCCGCCAGCATCCGTGGAAAAAACTGCGGCCCGTCGATCAACAACTCATAGCGATTGCCTTCGCGCCAGGGAAACACTGCACCGCTCATGTCAGCGCGCCGTGAAAATCAGCACCGCACCCACCGGCACCGACGAACTGATGGCCGACAGGCCGGCGATTGTGCGCAGGTTTTCCAGCCCTGGCAGCAGATCGAAATCCGCAGCATTAAGTACCAGCGGTTCCAGGGTCACCACTTGAAAACGCCGATCATCGAGGCGTGTCGCCAGCAACTCGGCGTAGTAAGCGTGCTCTTTGCCGTGAAGGCTGACCGTCAGTGGCAAACGCAATTCGAGTTGCGCGCCAGGGGCCAGATCCTTGATCGGCCGCAAGTCAATCTGCGTGCTGATCAGCGCTTCAGGGAACGTCTTGATCTCGAACAGCTCTTTGCGCATGCGCTCATCGCGCAGCGGAATGCCGCTGTTGACCGACTCCAGTTCGACCTGCACTTGCGCCTGGCCGTTGGCATCGACCTTGCCATGCAGCACCAGAAAGCGCTGAACCTCGGAGAGATTGGCGTTCTTGGTGGAGATAAATGACAGACGTGAAGATTCACCGTCCAGGTACCAGTCGGCGTGAGCTGGCGAGGTAACGAAAGCCAACGGCAGCAAGGCCAGGGCTGTGCAGCAAAACCGCTTGAACATAAACACTCATGGGCAAGTAAACCTGAGCCGAACCTTAGCCTGAGTGAACGCGCTTGCAAACCGCGCAAGGCAAAAGACCGCCTCTATGGGCTCAACCGACACCCCTGACGAGCCCCGAGCCACGCAGCAATATGACTGCGCCCCATGCCGCTGACCGTCACGCGCTTGTTGGGAGCGTCATCGAGAAAACTGCTGACGGGCACGTACTGCGTCACATAGCCCTGGCAATAATCCGCCGGGTTGTTCTCGACATACCGGCACGAGCAATACTCCTTGGCGGTGTAGGCGCTGATGATGTCGGGGAACGCCCACAACGCGACCCGCTCCTGCCAGATCCAGCCGAGCATCACAGCGATCAACAACAGCAACATGCTGAGTCGTGGTCGACGGCGAATAAATCTGAAATTCATGGCTGCACCTTCTGCGCAAATGCCGCCAGTGCCAGTCTGAGCAATTCGTTGTGCCGGTAACTGCCGTCGCGATCATCGCCATAGCGCACGATCACCAGGTTCTCGCTGGGCACCACGTACAGCGCCTGCCCCCAATGACCGAGTGCGGCAAAGGTGTCATCGGGTGCGTCTTCCCAGGGTCTTTCGGCGCCGTCGACCGCCCGATTGAGCCACCAATGCCCGCCGGGAACGGCTTCATCCTGATTGGCCTTGAAGCGAATGAACGGTTGGCGGTTGAACTCGACCCAGTCCTTTGGCAGCAACTGCCGGTTACCCCAGCGACCGTCGCGCTGTATCAACAGGCCGATCCGCGCCAGATCGCGAGCTGTCATATAGGCATAGGACGAGGCAACAAACGTCCCCGTGGCATCGGTCTCCCAAACCGCACTGCGAATCCCCAGAGGGCCGAACAACGCGGTCCATGGATAGTCGGCGTAGCGCTGCGCACCGACCATGGTCTTCAGCGTTGCCGACAATAGATTGCTGTCACCGCTGGAATAACGAAACGCCTGACCCGGTGGGCTGAACTCGTCATGGCCGGCAGCGAACGCAGCGATGTCCTGGCGTCCATGGGTGTAGAGCATCGCCACTATCGAAGAATTCAGCGGTGCATATTCATAGGTTTCCTGCCAGTCCAGCCCCGAGGCCCAGTGCAGCAAATCAGCGACGGATACATTCGGATGGCTCTGCAAGGGTGGATAAAACTTCGCGGCCGGGTCCTGCAATTTGAACAAGCCTTCGCCATAGGCCACGCCCAGCACCGTGGCCATCAGGCTTTTACTGACGGACCAGGTCAGGTGCGGTGTCTCGGCTGTGGTTGGGCCGGCGTAGCGTTCGTAGATCAATTGCCCGTCACGAATCACCAGCAAGGCGTCGGTGCGAACGCCTGTGCGGCTGCCGTCGTCGCGCGGAGCAAAGGCGTAATCCTCCAGGGCCTGAAGCGCCGGACCACTGATTTTCGGGCCGGGCGACCATTGCTCGGCGGGCCAGTTTTCCGCCAGAACCGGAAGGCTGACCAGCAACATGAACAGCAGAGTCAGGCGTTTGAACACGACAGGCACTCAGAGGGATTAACCCTCTGAGCGTAGTCGAGCCAGATGACAATTTTGAAATCTGTGTCGTTTATAAGAAAGTCTTCGCAAGCAAGCCCACTCCCACAGGTAATGCTGTTCACTTAAGGAAGTTTGGAGGCCTGAGAAGTATCTGTGGCGAGGGAGCTTGCTCCCGCTGGACTG
>NZ_JAHMSC010000034.1:0-13231 GCF_018986375.1 Pseudomonas sp. CVAP#3 | reverse complement strand
GTGTACTTCCCCATGACACCCCCAAAGGTTGTGTCCAACATTTGGGGGTCAGTTCACTCTGCGTGGGAATGCATCCCGTGACGCTCCGCGTCACAGGAGCGGACGCAGAGCGCCCATGGCGGCGCTACCACGCAGAGCGTGGGAGCGATCATCAAAAAATGCCGCTCGATTGAGCGGCATTTTATTCACGGTACTAACGGATCACTGTTCGGCGATCGCGTTCTTGGCCAGGATTGCGTTGGCCAATTCCATGTCGGTAGCCTTCAAACCCGGGTTGTCGGCACGGACTTTCTGCATGGCGGATTCCAGATACGGACCACGGATATTGCCGTCACTGGCCACGAAACTGCTGGCGTCGTCCTGAGCGGCAACGACCAGCTTGTGATCCCTGGAGGTCAGGTAGGTGGACGCGGTGGTCGCACCTGAGGAAATAACTTCTCGCAAGATGCCATCATCATGATCACGGGCCATTGCTGAACCTACGGACAGGGAAAGCAAGGCTAGCGTAGCGGCAGCAAGTTTAAAACGCATTGTGGGTGACTCCAGTGGGATTTCTGGCAGGTTGGATTGCCAATACCCCAAACGAGTTCCGTAGCGTTCAATCGGCGTGTTCGACCAGTATAACCACCCCGTCCAGCCCGGTGACGCGAACCCGAGAACCCGCTGGAGTGTCTGGCCCCTTGGCCATCCAGACGCCGTCGGCGACCTTGATTTTCCCGCGCCCATCGACAATCGCCTGATGCACCACGAAGACCCTGCCGATCAGTTCCTGTCCGCGCAGGTTGAGGTTTGGCTGATCACTGGTCCGCACCGCGCTGCGCTGGCGTCGCCACCAATACAGGGCGGTCAGGATCGACAGCACCCCGAACAGCAGAAATTGCAATTCCCACGACAGGCCGGGAATCAGGAACGTCAGCACGCCTACCGCCGCAGCGGCGAGGCCGATCCACAGCAGATAACCGCCAGCGCCGAACACCTCGAGAATCAACAGGATCGTGCCCAGCGCCAACCAGTCCCAGAACGATAAATGTTGCAGGAATGCCCACATAAGTCGCGCCTCAGGCCTTCTTGCCGTCGAACGTGGCCTTGACGATCTCGCCGATACCACCGACCGCGCCGATCACCTGGCTGGCTTCGAGCGGCATCAGGATCACTTTGCTGTTGTTGGCCGAGGCGAGCTTGCCCAGGGCGTCGATGTATTTCTGGGCGACGAAGTAGTTCACCGCCTGCACGTTGCCGCTGGCAATCGCTTCGGACACGACTTTGGTGGCGCGAGCTTCGGCTTCGGCCTGACGTTCGCGGGCTTCGGATTCGAGGAACGCTGCCTGACGGCTACCTTCTGCTTCGAGGATCTGCGCCTGCTTCTTGCCCTCGGCGGTGAGAATCGCCGAGGCGCGCAGGCCTTCGGCTTCGAGGATTTGTGCACGCTTGATTCGTTCGGCTTTCATCTGACCGGACATTGCCGCCATCAGGTCGGCTGGCGGGCTGATGTCCTTGATCTCGATCCGGGTGATTTTGATGCCCCATGGCGCGGTCGCTTCATCGACCGTGCGCAGCAGTTTTTCATTGATGGCGTCACGTTGACTGAGCATCGCGTCCAGTTCCATCGAGCCGAGCACCGTACGGATGTTGGTTTGCAGCAGGTTGCGGATGGCATGCTCAAGGTTATTCACCTCATACGCTGCCTGAGCCGTGTTAACCACCTGGAAGAAACACACGGCATCGATCTGCACCGTGGCGTTATCCGCGGTGATGACTTCCTGCGGCGGAATATCCAGCACGTTTTCCATCACGTTGATCTTGCGCCCGATGCGGTCCATCACCGGAATGATGATATTCAGGCCAGGCTTGAGGGTATCGGTGTACCGGCCAAAACGCTCGACCGTCCACTGGTAACCCTGAGGCACGACCTTGAAACCCATGAACAGGATGGCGACGACAAGGCCGAGGAAAAGTAAAAGTACGCTACCGGTTTGCATAACGATTCCCTGTTGATGTGTGGACCAACGAAGTTGCATTCACAGGAGTGTAGCGGTGCGGGTCGGGTATAAAAACCGATGAGTCGCCCCTTGCATCATCGAGAGACATAAAAGCTTTCATTTCGGCAACTGATCCACGTTGACTGGAACGGCTCAGGGTTGTTTGACACCATGACCGATTGTTATTGATGCACGGATGCTTCCCTTGATTTTTGGCGCAATGATTTATGTGACCCTTTTGAATGTGGTGTTCCTGTCCTTTATCGGGCTGCCCGCGTTGTTGATCGCTTTGCTGTTGCCTGGCTGGCGCCGTCAGATGTTGCGCCAACCCCGTAGATTCGGTTTTCTCGCGCTAGTCTGCGCGGCCGTCGTTATCTGCACGTTGTGGAAAATACATCGAGACGCTGAGCGGGATAAGGCCCTCAACCCGCGACTTGAGCAAGACGCTCAGCTCGATGGTTTGCAATTACCTGCGGGCACGCAGCTGCATCTGAAGGCGCTGGAACCATTGGGTCCGGACGGTCAGCCGCAACTCCACGGATTGCGAAGCCTCGATTACGCCGAGTTTGCCGCGCCGCACATGATCATGGGCGTACAGATCACGGAGTTACAGATGTATGGCAGCGGCCCTTTATCAAAGATGTTGCTGGCTAGCGATCAAGTCGTGGATGGCTGGCCCTGCGCGGGTGGTACCTGGGTGATGCTGGACATCGCCGATGAAGATCGCCTGCAACCCAGTCGCTGGCGTTTCACTTCTTGTACATTGGCGCACGGTGCCAAGGTGGCCGGGGTGACATGGCCCTACCGCAGCGAAGTGAACCGGTACGACGGCCAATACAGTGTGCAAACCGTAGGTTTGGCGTCACCTTCGGTGGTTGTCCAGGGCATAGCGCTGTCGGTCGTGACCCTAAAACTGGACGAGAGTCGGCAACCCGAGCGCTGGGACGGGCAACTGGCAGAAGAAATGACCCTGGGTGATTGGCAATACCCTAAAGGAATGAGGGTTCGTCAGGATACGCCGCACACGCTGATGTTCAGCCCGAGCAAGTCATATTCCGCGCTCAACCGGCGTACGGGTGAAACGTTGAGGGCTGGGCGCTCGATATTGCAACGCAGCACCGACGGTATCGTGAAGTGGATCAAGCCCAATGCCGGATTGGGTGTGCTCGATTGGTAATGCCTTATTTTTGCTCACTCTGCGGTGTTACTCGCAGCACCTCTTCGATAGTCGTCAGCCCCGCCGCGACTTTTTGTGCACCCGACAGCCGCAGGCTACGCATGCCTTCCTTGAACGCCTGGCGACGGACGGCGAGCAGGTCGGTGTCGGGGTTGATCAGGGCTTTGACGCTGTCGGTCATTTGCATGATTTCGTAGACCCCGGCACGTCCGCGATAACCGGTGTCGCGGCATTCAAGGCAGCCAATCGCACGTTGGGCGTTGCCTGGCAGCGGTGCTTGCCAGGGACGGGTCAAGGTTTGCCAATCGTCTTCGCCCAGCGTCAGCGGTGCTTTGCAGTGCGGGCACAGCGTACGGACCAGACGTTGCGCCATGACTCCCAGCAGGGTGGCTTTGATCAGGTAATGCGGCACGCCGAGTTCCAGTAAGCGGCTGATGGCGCTCGGTGCGTCGTTGGTGTGCAGGGTCGACAACACCAGGTGCCCGGTAAGTGCCGCTTGAATAGCCATTTCGGCGGTTTCGAGGTCGCGGATCTCGCCGATCATGATGATGTCCGGATCTTGTCGCATCAGCGCGCGCACGCCGCTGGCAAAGGTCAGGTCGATGTTGTGCTGGACCTGCATCTGATTGAACGCCGGCTCGACCATTTCGATCGGGTCTTCGATGGTGCAGAGGTTGATCTCTGGCGTCGCGAGTTTTTTCAGTGTGGTGTAGAGCGTGCTGGTCTTGCCCGAACCGGTCGGCCCGGTGACCAGAATGATACCGTTGGGCTGGCGGGTCATGTCCTGCCAGCGGCGCAGATCATCGGCGGAAAACCCGAGCTGGTCGAAGTCCTTGAGCAGCACTTCCGGATCGAAGATCCGCATGACCATTTTTTCCCCGAATGCCGTGGGTAGCGTCGACAACCGCAACTCCACTTCGCCGCCGTCCGGGGTCTTGGTCTTGACCCGGCCATCCTGGGGTTTGCGTTTTTCCGCAACGTTCATTCGCCCCAGGCTCTTCAGGCGACTGACGATCGCCATGGTCACCTGCGGTGGAAATTGATAAACGTTGTGCAACACGCCGTCGATGCGAAAGCGCACGGTGCCTTGCTCGCGCCGTGGTTCGATGTGGATATCACTGGCGCGTTGCTGGAAAGCGTACTGGAACAACCAGTCGACGATGTTGACGATGTGCGCGTCGTTGGCGTCCGGTTCCTGATCGCTGGCGCCGAGGTTGAGCAACTGTTCGAAATTGCCCAGGGTGTTCATTTGCTGGTCGGCATTGGTCGCGCCGCTGACCGATTTGGCCAGGCGGAAGAATTCCACGCTGAAGCGCTGGATGTCCGCCGGGTTGGCCACTACCCGTTTGATCGGCAACTGTAGAACGTGGGTCAGGTCGGCCTCCCAGCTGCGCACATAAGGCTGCGCGCTAGCGACAGTGACGGCGTCGCGGTCGATCGCTACCGCGAGGATCTTGTGGCGCTGGGCAAAGGCGTAAGACATCAGCGAGGTAATTTGCGCGACGTTTATTTTCAGCGGATCGATGCGCAAGTAAGGCTGGCCGGCCTGCTGCGAGAGCCACAGGGTCAGGCTTTCCAGATCCAGGCGTTTACCGGGACGGCTGAGGTCGTCGAGGTGTTGGCTGGCAAGGAACTCCAGCGGGTGCAACTGGCTGTTGCTGGCATTGCGGCGAGTGGTCAACGCGTGTTCGGCCGAGTCCTGGCTGATGAAGCCTTGGGCGACCAGTTCGCGTAGCAGGTCATTGAGATCCAGCCAGCGATCCTGAGTGGCGAGTTGAACGGGCATCCGGGCTCCTTATGGAAACGATCCTGCACGTGCGGTGTAGACAGGTGCGTCTCTGACCACAGATGCCAAGAATAGTCCCCGCAAGGACCGGCCGTTCGGTTGTCGGCCGATTCATCGTTGCGAGTCTTTACCGGAACGCTTCAGCCGGCGGCCTGTGGAGGCTGAACCCATTGCGAATCAGCCGCTTGCAGTTCCACAGAGCAGACACTGATCAGGTTACGTAATTTTTCCGCGATCACATGGGCGCGGTGCCAGCTCAAGCCGTCCATGACAATACCGATCGACAGCAGGTCATCGTCGCGCAGCACATTGACCTGCTGCGGCACCAGAAACTGCAACGCGAACAGATTCAGTGCCCGACACAACACGTCCGGTTCGGCCTCGGCCAGCAGTTGGTAGTGCACGCGGCAATGGGCATTGCTGACGTTCCACACGTCGGCACGGGTAGGGGTGTTGCTGACGGCTTCGAGCGGGGGCATGGTCGGTCTCCAAATCATTGGAGAAATTTTTACATTCGGTGCCGGGTATTTCTTATCTATGATGGGGCTAATTGGCCTTAAATCGAATTAAACAATTCTCAAATAATCTACTTTCGGGTTTTTCTATGCATAGCGAACTTGACGCGTATGACCGCCGGATTCTGGCGCTGCTGCAAGAGGACGCCTCGCTTTCCAGTGCGCAGATTGCCGAACAGGTCGGGCTATCGCAGTCGCCGTGCTGGCGGCGCATTCAGCGGATGAAGGAGGAGGGGGTTATTCGCGGGCAGGTGACCTTGCTCGATCGCAAGAAAATCGGCCTCAACACGCAGATCTTCGCCGAGATCAAACTCAACGCCCACGGGCGTTCGAACTTCACGGAGTTCACCGAGGCGATTCGCGGTTTTCCGGAGGTGCTGGAGTGCTATGTGCTGATGGGCGCGGTGGATTTTCTGTTGCGGATCGTCACGGCAGACATCGAAGCCTATGAGCGCTTCTTCTTCGAGAAGCTGTCGATGGTGCCGGGGATTCAAGAGGTCAACTCGATCGTGGCCTTGTCGGAAATCAAGTCCACGACGAGTTTGCCGGTGTTGCGCTGAGGCGGTGTGAGTGTGTGGCTAAAGGGCGTTTGTGGCGAGGGAGCTTGCCCCCGTTGGAGGCCGCAGGACTCCCAAACCCGACCAACGCGGTGAATCAGGCATTACACGGACACCGGGTTTACGGCCGCTGCGCAACCGAACGGGGGCAAGCCCCCTCGCCACAGGTATTCACTCGCCTCAGGTGGGATTACATACGCAGCAACATCTTCCACGCGCGGTTCTGATACACCGCAATCGCCTGCTGTTTGCGTGCATCCAGCACTTCGTCGGTGATTGGTTCGTTGGCCAGTTGCGCGAGTTTGTTCAGCTCACCGTACAGGCGATCCATTTCCGGGATGTCCAGCACGTTGCGGGCATGGTGCAGCCAGGCCTGGATGCGTTCGATACGCGGCAGTTGCTCGGCCAGGTCTTCCGGCTGTTGCTGATAGCGCTGCAATTGCAGGGACGTCGCTTCTTCGCCCAGCAGGCGCGGCAACCAATTACCCAGTTGTGCAGCACCTTGGCGATTGCCGCGAACGTTGCGATCGGCAGTCCAGGTGCGGGCCAGCAACCAGCGCGAGGTGTTCAGCGAGAACTGGCCCCAGCGCGGGTCTTCGAGTTCTTCGAGGAACTGCTCCGGCGCGGCTTTGCGCACGTCTTCGTCGTCCAGACCTGCCTGAACCAGCGGGCGCCAGTCTTCCAGCAAGGCATCCAGCGCCACGCGCAAATCGTGAGTCGACTGACGCGGAGCGGCTTGACCCAGGCTGCTGAGCAGCGCGCGCAATTCAGCGAGGTTCTCGACCCAGTCCTGCAGCAGGCGCCAGTGGCCGTTGAAGCGATATTGCTCGGCCAGACGCTGGCTGCTGCCCAGTAAATGCCAGCTCAATGCGGCGAACGCGTCGTCCAGCGGCAGTTCGAAGGTCAACTCCGGCGCCGGCAGGCTCAACGAATAGCTGTTGGCGTCGAACAGGCGGTAGCCGCGCTCGGCTTTGCTGATATCGCACGGCATCAGCGCCAGGGTCGCGGCCAGTTCGGCAGCCAGTTCCAGCAATGCCGCGGGCTCGCCTTCGCGCAGCTCCAGCTCCAGTTCGCAGATCTCTTCTTTCTGCTTGCCGGCAATCACGTGGCCCAGGTCCAGCGCGGCTTCGATGACCACTTTGGTCTTGCCACGGCCCCAGGCGATTTCTGCGCGTTCACGCACGAAGTCGGTAGTGAAAATGGCCTTCAGGGTTTTCTTGTCCAGTTCGGCCAGCTCTTCGGGCCAGCATTCGCCGTCGAGTTTTTTCACATCGAGCTTGGCTTTGGGCAGATTCCAGTCGTATTCGTTACGCTCGGACAGACCGGCGACACTGTGGCCACGGGTCTTGAGCGTTTGAATGACTTCTTCGCCATCGCGGCGCAGGCGCAGGGCGACCTTGGCGCGGGCCAGGTCACGTTCTGGCGTGTCGAAGTACTGGTTCATCAACTCACGGCGTTCCCAGCCACTTTTGTTGCGTTTTTTCAGTAGCGGGTGCTCGCGCAGGGCGGCGAGGGTTTCGCGGCTGACGCGGAGTTTGATTTCGGTTTCTTTCTGCATGGCCGGAAAATCCAGGATCGGGAGCGCAGCCGGGGGAATGTGTGGCTGCCAAGGCCGTGCAGTGTACAGCACTCATTAAACCTACGCGCCGCGACGGTTTATTCCTGCCGCAGGATGGCTCTATGATGAAGGCTCATCTTGGGAGTTGGGAGTCAGCGATGCCTTTGCCGTCCATGAAAGACCAGTTCGCTGCGCTGATCGCCGCACCGTCCGTCAGCTGCACCCAACCCAGCCTCGATCAATCCAATCGTCCGGTCATTGATTTGCTGGCGACCTGGCTCGGTGACCTGGGCTTTTCGTGTGATATCCAGCAAGTCAGCCCCGGCAAATTCAACTTGCTCGCCAGTTTTGGCAGCGGTCCCGGCGGGCTGGTACTGGCCGGGCACAGCGACACGGTACCGTTCGACGGCGCGCTGTGGCAGACCGATCCGCTGAAACTGACCGAAGTCGATGGTCGCTGGGTCGGCCTTGGCAGTTGCGACATGAAGGGGTTTTTCGCGTTGGCCATCGAAGCCGTGTTGCCGCTGCTGGACAAACCGTTCAAGCAGCCGCTGATGATCCTCGCCACCTGTGACGAAGAAAGCTCCATGGCTGGCGCCCGGGCCTTGGCTGCTGCCGGCCGGCCATTGGGCAGGGTAGCGGTGATCGGTGAGCCAACTGGCTTGAAACCGATCCGTATGCATAAAGGCGTGATGATGGAACGCATCGACATTCTCGGTCAGAGCGGCCATTCGTCCGACCCGCGCCTGGGTCATAGTGCCCTGGAGGCCATGCACGATGCGATGGGCGAGTTACGCGGCTTGCGCCTGCAATGGCAGCGCGAGTTTCGCAATCCGCAGTTCAGCGTGCCGCAACCGACACTGAATTTTGGCTGCATCCACGGTGGCGACAACCCGAACCGGATCTGCGGTCAATGCTCGCTGGAATTCGACCTGCGGCCCTTGCCGGGCATGGACCCGAACGCATTGCGTGCGGCGATCCGGCAGAAGCTCGAACCGGTCGCCGAGCTCCATCAGGTAAAGATCGACTACGCTCCGCTGTTCCCTGAAGTGCCGCCGTTCGAGCAGGCGGCCGACTCGGAACTGGTGCAGGTCGCCGAAAGACTCACCGGCCACCTTGCCGAAGCAGTAGCGTTCGGCACTGAAGCGCCTTATCTTCAGCGTCTTGGCTGCGAGACATTGGTGCTTGGCCCAGGCGATATCGCCTGCGCTCACCAACCAGGGGAATACCTTGAAATGTCACGTTTGCAGCCTACCGTGCATCTATTACGTCAACTGATCGAACACTACTGCCTGACCCCGGCTTGATAAATCCCGGGGCACCCAACCTGTATTCATGAGGAGAACGCGTGTGTCGCCAAGCCTGTTCCGACGATAACCACCAGCCCGCTGTGCGTTTTGCTTCGTCCTTTTTATCGGCTGCTATTTGTTACAGGCGCAGGTGTTATGCCCGAATACGTTAACTGGCTTCGTCACGCTTCCCCTTACATCAATGCTCACCGCGACTGCACCTTCGTCGTCATGCTGCCCGGCGACGGCGTCGAGCATCCGAACTTCGGCAATATCGTCCACGACCTGGTGCTGCTGCACAGCCTGGGTGTGCGGCTGGTATTGGTTCACGGTTCGCGTCCGCAAATTGAAACCCGTCTCGCCGCACGTGGCCTGACTCCGCATTACCACCACGGGATGCGCATCACCGATGCGGCGACCCTGGAGTGCGTGATCGATGCGGTGGGGCAACTGCGCATTGCCATCGAGGCACGCTTGTCGATGGACATGGCGTCTTCGCCGATGCAGGGCTCGCGTCTGCGGGTGGCTGGCGGCAATCTGGTGACAGCACGGCCGATCGGTGTGCTCGAAGGTATCGACTATCACCACACCGGCGAAGTGCGTCGGGTCGACCGAAAGGGCATCAACCGTTTGCTGGATGAGCGCTCCATTGTGTTGTTGTCACCGCTGGGCTACTCGCCGACCGGGGAAATCTTCAACCTGGCCTGCGAAGACGTCGCCACTCGCGCCGCCATCGATCTGGGCGCCGACAAGCTGCTGCTGTTCGGCGCGGACCTGGGGCTGATCGATGAAAACGGCCGTTTGGTCCGCGAACTGCGTCCGCAGCAGGTGCCGGCGCATTTGCAGCGTCTGGGCGCCAACTATCAGGCCGAGTTGCTGGATGCCGCGGCTGAAGCCTGCCGTGGCGGCGTCGGCCGCAGCCATATTGTCAGTTATGCCGAAGACGGCGCGCTGCTGACCGAACTCTTCACCCGTGACGGTGGCGGGACGCTGGTGGCCCAGGAGCAGTTCGAGGTAGTGCGCGAAGCGGCTATCGAAGACGTCGGCGGGTTGCTGGATCTGATCAGTCCGCTGGAAGAGCAGGGGATTCTGGTGCGTCGCTCACGCGAAGTGCTGGAGCGCGAAATCGAGCAGTTCAGCGTGGTCGAGCGTGAAGGCATGATCATCGCCTGTGCGGCGTTGTATCAGATCGCTGACTCGGATGCCGGGGAACTGGCCTGTCTGGCGGTAAACCCGGAATATCGCCATGGCGGCCGTGGTGATGAATTGCTGGAACGGATCGAGACCCGGGCTCGTGCTCAGGGGCTCAAAACCCTGTTCGTCCTCACTACCCGGACTGCGCACTGGTTCCGCGAGCGTGGCTTTGTGCCCAGCAGCGTCGAGCGCCTGCCGTCGGCCCGGGCCTCGCTGTACAACTATCAGCGTAATTCGAAGATCTTCGAAAAGACTCTGTAACCTTCGGCGCCTAGACTTCGCCCCAGGTACTAACCGACCAGGGTAATGAGTCGATCGTTTCTGCCGTTTTGCTGCCCGTTGCAGTGCTTACCGGACGGGCGGTAAAAAAAATTACAACGGTATACAAACTGTAACAATTTGACGGGAAGATGCACGTTTCGCCATGATGGCGTCGCTTATTTGATCGTGATTGACGTAAGAAGAATTACGTGAGCACGAATGGAACTAAAGAAGCATCTGTAAATACCATTTAGGAATTAGTTCATGGGCCGATACCTCTGCATCCGGTTCGGTTCAGGCGTGTTGAGCTATATTCCCGAATCGTATGAAAAATGAAGAAATAATTCTTTTTGGGTTTATGAGAAATTCACTAACCTGAACGGATCAAACACTGCGATTAGACCAAAGTCGTAGACGCGACTGCTTACGATTGACTTATCGGTCACGGTCTTGCGCTAATCGCGCATCGATGGGAACCGGGGCGTCAGATCCTGGACCAAAGTGCACAAAAATTAGAAACGTAGAGGAGCGAAACATGAATAAGTCCACCTTGGCCCTGGCTGTGGCCGTAGGGGTTTTGGCGCAGCAGGCAAGCGCCGCCGGTTTCATCGAAGACAGTAAGGCGACCCTGAGCACGCGTACTTTCTACATCAACACAGATAACCGCGACTCCGACACCAAAGCCGCAAAAGCCCCAAGCAAGATTGAAGAGACTGGGCAAGGCTTCCAGCTCAACTTCACCTCGGGCTTCACCCAAGGTACTGTCGGCTTTGGTGTTGACGCCATTGGTCAGTACGGTGTGAAGCTGGATTCCAGCCCGGAGAAACACGGTAACCCTACCGGTACCGCTTCCGGTGGCACCATATTCCCGAGCCAGGGCAACGAAGCTGTCAACGACTTCGCAAGCCTGGGCCTGACCGGCAAGGTCAAGGTTTCGCAGACCGTGCTGAAAATCGGTACCCTGCAGCCTAACAACCCGGTCATCAAGTACAACGATGGTCGTATGCTGGCGCAAACCTTCACAGGCGGCGAGCTGGTCTCGAACGAGATCAAGGACCTGACCCTGACTGCCGGCGAGATCAATGAAGCCAAAGGCCGTAACTCCAGCAACGACGAAGGTCTGTCGATTGCCGGTGCCAACGCTGGCTCCAACTACAATGCAGGCAAGTTCTCCAACAAGTTCTACTACGCCGGTGCTGACTACAAGATCACCAAGGATCTGACCGCGTCGTACTACTACGGCGAGCTGAAGGACTTCTACTCGCAGAACTTCCTGGGTCTGGTGCACAACTGGTCCATCGGTCCTGGCGTGCTGAAAAGTGACCTGCGCTACTACCGTAGCCGCGACAACGGTTCCAACGGCAGCGACCCGGCATTCTTCACTTCGGGTGACTACGGCACAGGTATCACCAAGGGTAAAGTCGACAACAATCTGTACAGCTACCTGGCTCTGTACTCGGTTGAAGGTCACACCTTTGGTGGTGGCTATCAGTACAGCAACGGTGACAGTGACTTCCCTTGGTTGAACCAGGGTGACGGCTCGTCCAACAGCACCATCACCGACATGCAGATCCAGAAATTCGCCCGTGCCGGCGAACGTACCTGGCAAGCTCGCTACGCCTACGACTTCGCTAAAGTCGGTGTTCCAGGCCTGACCGCGGGTATCATCTACCTGCGCGGCAACAACATCGACACCGCCGGTAAAATCGGCGCAGACAAGACGGCTACCGTGGGCACTGGCACCACCGAGTGGGAACGTGACCTGACCCTGGCTTACGTTGTTCCACAAGGCCCGCTGAAGAACCTGGGCGTGGCGTGGAAAAACGCTATGTGGCGCAACGACATCCCAGGTCAGCGCGACCAGGATGAAAACCGTGTGATCGTCAGCTACTCGATCCCGCTGTTGTAATACCCAGGCGTTTGTAAGCCTGTATAAAAAGCCCCGCTCGGCGTAAGTCTGGCGGGGCTTTTGTGTTTCAAGTCGGGCCCACCCCCGCAGGCCCGCCTTCATTTCCCTCTTTGCAGCAACTCAAGGCCTTCTCGAACCTTGGTTCCAAGACTGGTCTTCGTTGACGTATGCGTCCAGTGAACAGATGTTTAATATTCACTTTGGATCTAAATAAATCGATATTTATTCTTTTTAATAAGCGACGACACTAGGCACAGTAGGCTCATCACGCACTCACCAGGAGCAGCACCATGAGCCTCAGACTGGGCGACATTGCCCCCGATTTCGAACAGGATTCCAGCGCCGGCACCCTCCGTTTTCACGAGTGGCTGGGCGATAGCTGGGGCGTGTTGTTTTCCCACCCGGCAGACTTCACGCCGGTGTGCACCACGGAGCTGGGGTTTACCGCCAGGCTCAAGGATGAATTCGCCAAGCGCGGCGTCAAGGCCATTGCACTCTCGGTCGACCCGGTGGACTCGCACTACAAGTGGATCGAAGACATCAACGAAACTCAGAACACCCTCGTCAACTTCCCGATCCTCGCCGACGCCGACCGCAAGGTCTCCGATCTCTATGACCTGATCCACCCGAATGCCAACGACACCCTGACCGTGCGTTCGCTGTTCGTCATCGATCCGAACAAGAAGGTTCGCCTGACCATCACGTATCCGGCCAGTACCGGACGCAATTTCCACGAGATCCTGCGGGTGATCGACTCGTTGCAACTCACCGACAACTACAAAGTGGCCACCCCGGCTAATTGGCAGGACGGAGATGAAGTGGTGATCGTGCCGTCGTTGAAGGATGAAGAGGAAATCAGCAAACGCTTCCCTAAAGGCTACCGCGCAGTGAAACCATACCTGCGCCTGACACCACAACCCAATCGTTGATAGAGATCGTTCCCACGCTCTGATCTGACCCCAAAAAGCTGGACGTTTACATGTCTATGCCTGAGCGGCCTGAGTTC
>NZ_JAHMSC010000033.1:0-18291 GCF_018986375.1 Pseudomonas sp. CVAP#3 | reverse complement strand
GAGGAGGTCGTCGCGAAGCAGACCGTAGGCGATGCCCCCTGATGAATGCCGGAGCGAGGGAACGCCGAGCCTAAGCGAGGTGCCGTACGCTTGGGGCGAAGCGTTTTGGTTACTTTTGGGCGTCTGCAAAAGTGACACGCTGTAAAAGCGGAACCATAAGTGGCCGTTATCGCAGAAATGGATATGTACACCTGCAAGAGATTGGTCGGCTATCAGGCCGCCATCGCGAGCAAGCTCGGCTCCCACAGTTGAACGCGTACATTCATCAAATCCCGGACAATAAAAAACCCGCTGACGAATCAGCGGGTTTCTCATTTCAACGGCGGGACGATCAGAAATCCTCCAGCCGCCATACCTCGTAAGCCGGCGTCTCATAGGGATGACTCTGCTTCAGAGCCTCCACCACAGCACGAATCAACTCATCGCTAACCACAAGCTCAACCTTCCACTCCTCCACCTGCTCGACCAGCCCCGCCTGCCCAATAAACGGCTGACTACCGTCCAAAGGCCGAAACTGACCCAACCCAAGCACCTGCCAGGAACAGTGATCATAAGCACCGATCCGCCCACCACCGGCAGCGAACACAGCACCCTTGACCACCTCGACATGGCTCTGAGGAACAAAAAAGCTGAGCTTATACACGGCGCTTAGTTCACCCACACACGAGCGTTACGGAACATACGCATCCACGGCGCGTCTTCGTTCCACTCTTCCGAGCGCCACGAGTTCTGCACGGCGCGGAACACCCGCTCCGGGTGCGGCATCATGATGGTCACGCGACCGTCACGGCTGGTCAATCCGGTGATCCCGCGCGGCGAGCCGTTCGGGTTAGCCGGGTAGCGCTCGGTAACCTTGCCGTGGTTGTCGACGAAGCGCATCGCCACGCAACCCGACAGATCGGCTTGCAGCAACGCTTCTTCGCTGGCGAACTCGGCATGACCTTCACCGTGAGCGATGGCGATTGGCATACGCGAACCGGCCATGCCCTGCAGGAAGATCGAGTTCGACTCCTGAACCTGAACCATCGCCACACGCGCTTCGAACTGCTCGGAACGGTTACGCACGAAGTGCGGCCAGAACTCGCTGCCCGGGATCAGCTCATGCAGGTTGGACATCATCTGGCAACCGTTGCACACGCCGAGGGTGAAGCTGTCGGTACGTTCGAAGAAGCCCTGGAACGCATCGCGAGCACGGCTGTTGAACAGCGCCGATTTCGCCCAGCCTTCACCGGCACCCAGTACGTCACCGTAGGAGAAACCACCGCACGCCACCAGACCTTTGAACTCGTTCAGGTCGACACGGCCAGCAAGGATGTCGCTCATGTGCACGTCGATCGCGTTGAAACCGGCACGGTCGAACGCTGCAGCCATTTCCACCTGACCGTTGACACCCTGCTCACGCAGTACGGCAACCTGTGGGCGAATGCCTTTCTTGATGTAAGGCGCGGCAACGTCCTGGTTCACGTCGTAGCTCAGCTTGACGCTCAGGCCCGGGTTGTCTTCTTCCAGCAGCACGTCGAACTCTTGTTCGGCGCAGTCGGCGTTGTCACGCAGACGCTGGATCTGGTAGCTGGTTTCAGCCCACTGACGTTGCAGCTGACCACGCTGACCTTCGAACACGGTGTCGCCGTTGAAAGTGATGCTGATTTCGCTGTTGTTCATCGGCTGGCCGAGCACCGACACGCAGTCGCCCAGGCCTGCGGCGCTGAACTGCGCAAGGATGTCCGGCGTCGAGTCCTGACGAACCTGGATGACAGCACCCAGTTCTTCGTTGAACAGGATCGCGGCGATGTCGGCAGAAGTTTCTGCCAGACCGTCGAGGTTCAGGCTCAGACCGCAGTGGCCGGCAAAGGCCATTTCCACCACGCTGGTCAGCAGACCACCGTCGGAACGGTCGTGGTAAGCCAGCAGGTGACCGTCAGCGTTGAGGCCCTGGATCACCGCGAAGAAGGCTTTCAGGTCTTCGGCGTCATCGACGTCCGGTGCCTGCTTGCCGAGTTTGCCGTGAACCTGTGCGAGGATCGAGGCACCCATGCGGTTCTGGCCACGACCCAGGTCGATCAGGATCAGGTCGGTAGTGCCTTTGTCCATGCGCAGTTGCGGGGTCAGGGTCTGACGGATGTCAGTCACTGGCGCGAAACCGGTCACGATCAGGGACATTGGCGAAGTCACCGTCTTATCGACGCCTTCGTCATTCCAGCGCGTGGCCATGGACATCGAGTCCTTGCCCACCGGAATGGTAATGCCCAGCTCCGGGCACAGTTCCATGCCGACCGCTTTGACGGTGTCGTACAGACGCGCGTCTTCGCCCGGGTGACCGGCAGCCGACATCCAGTTCGCCGACAGTTTGATGTCGGAGATCTTGCCGATGCGCGAGGCCGCGATGTTGGTCAGGGTTTCGCCGATGGCCATGCGGCCCGACGCCGGAGCATCCAGCAGTGCCAGCGGAGTGCGCTCGCCCATGGCCATGGCTTCACCGGTGTAGACGTCGAAGCTGGTAGCGGTGACGGCAACGTCAGCCACAGGAACCTGCCACGGGCCAACCATCTGATCACGGGCCACGAGGCCGGTGATGGTGCGGTCGCCGATGGTGATCAGGAAGCTTTTGCTGGCCACGGCCGGGTGATGCAGAACGCGCTCGACGCAGTCGGCAATGGCCAGGGTCGATGGATCGAAATCATCGCCCAGTTCAGTTTCACGAACCGCCGAACGGTGCATGCGCGGGGCTTTGCCCAGCAGCACTTCGAGTGGCATATCGACCGGGCTGTTGCCGAAGTGGCTGTCGGTGACGGTCAGTTGCGGCTCGGCAGTGGCTTCGCCGACAACCGCAAACGGGCAACGCTCACGTTCGCAGATTGCCTTGAAGCGCTCGAAGTCGGCCGGGCCGACCGCCAGGACGTAGCGTTCCTGGGATTCGTTGCTCCAGATTTCGTGCGGGGCCATGCCCGGCTCGTCGTTTGGAATATTGCGCAGTTCGAAGCGGCCACCACGGTCGCCATCGTTGACCAGTTCCGGGAAGGCGTTGGACAGACCGCCTGCACCCACGTCGTGGATGAAGCTGATCGGGTTCTTGTCGCCCAGTTGCCAGCAACGGTCGATGACTTCCTGGCAACGACGCTCCATCTCAGGGTTTTCACGCTGTACGGAAGCGAAGTCCAGGTCCGCCGAGCTGGTGCCGGTGGCCATGGAGGAAGCCGCGCCGCCGCCCAGACCGATCAGCATCGCCGGGCCGCCCAGCACGATCAGCTTGGAGCCCACGAGGATTTCGCCTTTCTTGACGTGTTCCTCACGGATGTTGCCCATGCCGCCGGCCAACATGATCGGCTTGTGGTAACCGCGCACTTCATCGCCACGCGGGGTGGTGATGGATTGTTCGAAGGTACGGAAATAACCGGTCAGCGCCGGACGGCCGAATTCGTTGTTGAATGCAGCGCCGCCCAATGGGCCTTCGATCATGATGTCCAGCGCGGTAACGATGCGCTCAGGCTTGCCGTACGGCACTTCCCACGGCTGTTCGAAGCCCGGGATTTGCAGGTTGGACACGGTGAACCCGGTCAGGCCAGCCTTTGGCTTGGCGCCGCGACCGGTCGCGCCTTCGTCGCGGATTTCGCCACCGGAACCGGTGGATGCGCCCGGGAACGGGGCAATCGCGGTCGGGTGGTTGTGCGTCTCGACTTTCATCAGGATGTGCACCGGTTCCTGCACCGCGCCGTACTGGCGGGTCTCAGGGTCCGGGAAGAAACGGCCGGCGACAGAGCCGACGATCACCGAAGCGTTGTCCTTGTATGCCGACAGAACGCCTTCGCTGTGCATCACGTAGGTGTTCTTGATCATGCCGAACAGGCTTTTTTCCTGGCTCTCGCCGTCAATGTCCCAACTGGCGTTGAAGATCTTGTGACGGCAGTGCTCGGAGTTCGCCTGGGCGAACATCATCAGTTCGATGTCGTGTGGGTTGCGCTTCAAGCCAATAAAGGCGTTGACCAGGTAGTCGATCTCGTCTTCCGCCAGGGCCAGGCCCAGCTCGACGTTAGCGGTTTCCAGTGCGGCGCGACCGCCACCCAGAACGTCGATCGCCGTCAACGGCTTCGGTTCGGAGTGACTGAACAGGCCAGCAGCCTGTTCGAGGTTTTCCAGCACGATCTGGGTCATGCGGTCGTGCAGACCGTCGGCGATCAGCTGTGCTTGTGCGTCGGTGAATTCACCGGTCACGTAGAAAGCGATGCCGCGCTCCAGGCGCTGGATTTTCGCCAGGCCACAGTTGCGGGCGATATCGCTGGCCTTGCTCGACCAGGGCGAGATGGTGCCAAAACGTGGCAACACCAGGAACAGACGGCCGGCCGGCTCTTGTACCGGAACACTAGGACCGTACTTCAGAAGGCGCGCTAGCACCTGCTGTTCGTCGCCGGTCAGGACGCCGGTGACTTCGGCGAAGTGAGCGAATTCAGCATACAAGCCACTGACAGCCGGGACCTTCTGGCTCAGTTGCTCAAGGAGTTTGCTGTGGCGAAAGGCAGAAAGGGCAGGAGCGCCGCGCAGGATCAACATCTTCGGGACAGCCTCGGAAGGGGGTGTGCTTTGAGGCCGTGCATTCTAGCCTAAACCGCCCGCGACAGCACCCGAAACGCTACACCCGGTATTGTCCGAACGTCGGCCCGGGGCTCAAAGCCTGTAACCCATGCTCATCAAGGGGCGCGCCGGGGGTTATTTTTGTTGTCGCAATCAGGCCCGAGCGCCTGTTCTTGCGGGCTTTCGCCGGTTTTTGAACGCTCTAGCAGACAAGCCCTTTACTGTCGAGATATGGCGGTCGTGGTCCTTTGCGTATACTGCGCAGATGTTTTCCCCAACGGCTTTGCGTCCGCGATTCGCCAAATGGCTCATCGCAACCGGACTCTTCCTGATGCTCAGTGGCTGTGTTGATAAACCCAACACACTGGAGCGCGTAAAGGAGGATGGCGTGCTGCGTGTGGTTACCCGCAACAGCCCCGCTACCTACTTTCAGGATCGCAACGGTGAAACCGGCTTCGAATACGAGCTGGTGAAGCGCTTCGCCGACGATCTGGGCGTGACCCTCAAGATCGAAACCGCGGACAACCTCGACGATCTGTACGGTCAGTTAGGCAAACCTGGCGGCCCGGTGCTGGCTGCTGCCGGTCTGGTCAGCAGCGAGAAACGCAAACAGCAAGTGCGGTTTTCCCACTCGTATCTGGAAGTCACCCCACAGATCATCTACCGCAACGGTCAGTCCCGGCCGACCTCGGCAGCCGATCTGGTCGGTAAGACAATCATGGTGCTCAAGGGCAGCACCCACGCCGACCAACTGGCAGCGCTGAAAAAGAAATACCCCGGCATTGAATACGAAGAATCCGACGCGGTTGAGGTCGTTGACCTGCTGCGCATGGTTGATGAAGGTCAGATCGACCTGACACTGGTCGACTCCAACGAAGTCGCGATGAACCAGGTGTACTTCACTAATGCGCGAGTCGCCTTCGACCTGGGCGACGCCAGCAACCAGCGCTGGGCGGTGGCCGCCGGTGATGACAACAGCCTGCTCAACGAGATCAACGACTTCCTCGACAAGGCCGAGAAGAATGGCACCCTGCAACGGCTGAAAGACCGCTATTACGGGCATGTCGATGTACTCGGCTACATGGGCGCCTATACCTTCGCCGAGCACTTGCAGCAACGGCTGCCCAAGTACGAAAAGCACTTCAAGGCCTCGGCCAAGGAAGAGAAAGTCGACTGGCGACTGCTCGCCGCAATCGGATATCAGGAATCGCTGTGGCAACCGGCGGTCACCTCGAAAACCGGCGTTCGCGGCCTGATGATGCTGACCCAGAACACCGCGCAGGCCATGGGCGTGTCCAATCGCCTGGACGCCAAACAAAGCATCATGGGCGGCGCGAAGTACCTGGCTTACATAAAGGATCAACTGGACGACTCGATCCAGGAGCCGGATCGCACATGGTTTGCGCTGGCGGCCTACAACGTCGGCAGCGGTCACCTGGATGACGCGCGTAAACTCGCAGCCAAGGAAGGACTGAATCCGGACAAGTGGCTGGACGTGAAAAAGATCCTGCCGCGCCTGTCGCAGAAACAGTGGTACAGCAAAACCCGCTACGGCTACGCCCGCGGCGGTGAACCGGTGCATTTTGTGGCGAACATCCGGCGTTACTACGACATTCTGACGTGGGTGACGCAGCCGCAGCTTGAGGGCGATCAGGTCGCCCAAGGCAACCTGCATGTGCCGGGCATCGACAAAACCAAACCGCCCGAAGAAAACCCACCGCTCTAATTTTGCCAACTGAAATCAAATGTGGGAGCGGGCTTGCTCGCGAAGAGGGCCTTCCAGTCGACATTGATGCTGACTGTCAGACCGCCTTCGCGAGCAAGCCCGCTCCCACATGGGGTCTGTGTTTGGTGCTTAGGCTTTTGCCGCGGCGAGGATCAGCGCTTTCATCTCCGAAACAGCCGACTTGAACCCGACGAACAGCGCATGCGCCACCAGCGCGTGGCCGATGTTCAGTTCATTGATGCCTTTGATCGCCGCAACCGCTTCGACGTTGTGGTAGTGCAGACCGTGGCCGGCGTTGACGATCAGGCCTTGCGTCAAGCCAAACGCCACACCATCCGCCACGCGCTTCAGTTCTTCGGCAACCGCAGTCGGCGTCTCGGCGTCCGCATAACGGCCGGTGTGCAATTCGATGGCCGGTGCGCCAACGCGTTTCGAGGCTTCGATCTGGCGCTCGTCGGCATCGATGAACAGTGACACTTCGCAGCCGATTTTCGCCAGACGATCCACCGCCGCCTTGATCCGCGCTTCCTGCCCTGCCACATCCAGACCGCCTTCGGTGGTCAGTTCCTGACGGGTTTCCGGGACCAGGCAAATGTGCGCCGGACGAATGCGTTCAGCGAACGCCATCATTTCCTCGGTAACGCCCATCTCGAAGTTCATGCGGGTTTGCAGCACGTCCTTGAGCAACAGCACGTCGCGTTCCTGGATGTGCCGGCGGTCTTCACGCAAGTGCACGGTGATGCCATCAGCGCCCGCCTCTTCCGCGTCCAGCGCTGCTTTCACAGGGTCAGGGTAACGCGTACCCCGGGCCTGACGCAGGGTGGCAACGTGGTCGATGTTCACGCCAAGAAGAATGCGATTGCTGGTGGTCACGGAAGCGCTCCAGAAGAAGAGAAAGTTCGGTGCACAGCATACACGTCAGGCTTACGGCTTTCGAAACAACTCGCGACTGACCAATGGGCGACCGCCCAGGTGAACGGCCAACGCCTGACGCATCAAGCGTTTGGCGGCAGACAAGGCACCCGGCGCGCTCCAGTCGGCGTCGGCCATGGCCAACAGTTCGGTACCGTTGAACAGACCAGGCTGCAGCAGGTAAACCCGCTCCAGACCCGCGTCGACTTGTAAGCGATACAGGCCGTCGGGCGCGATAGGTTCGCCATGGATATCCGCGTTCAGCGCAAAGCCGTAACCCAGGTCATCGAGCAGCCGCCATTCGAATGAGCGCAACAAAGGCTCCAGAGGACGCCCTTCGGCGAGGGCCTGCAAGGTCGCGGCGTAATGGTCGAATACCGCAGGATGAGGATCTTCGGACGGCAGCAGGCGGATCAGCAGTTCATTGAGGTAGAGACCACTGAACAGCGCCTCACCATTGAGCCAGGTCGAGACGCCGGCGCTTTCCATGCGACCGACGTTCTTCAGTTCGCCCCGACCACGGAACTCGACTTCCAGCGGCACGAATGGCCGCGCCAGCGTTCCGGCCTTACCCCGCGCACTGCGCAACACCGCCCGCAGCCGACCTTGCGGCGTAAGGAAATCCACCAACGCGCTGCTTTCGCGGTAGGCGCGGCTATGGAGCACGTAGGCGGGTTGGCCGGTTGGCGCGGTGGTCGACATCAGAGTCCAAATCTCAGAGGAGATCAACTGTGGCGAGGGAGCTTGCTCCCGCTGGGCTGCGAAGCAGCCCCGACCTCAAGCAGCCGCGGAGAGTCAGGCACACCGGGGCAAATGGTTTTGGGGCCGCTTTGCGACCCAGCGGGAGCAAGCTCCCTCGCCACAAAGGCCAGCACAAGGCCTTGAACCTTGTGCCAATCCTGATTACAGGTCGCCGTAACCCAGCGAACGCAGGGCGCGTTCGTCGTCGGACCAACCGCCTTTCACTTTGACCCAAAGGTTGAGCATGATCTTGGAGTCGAACAGCAGCTCCATGTCCTTGCGCGCTTCGGTGCCGATGCGCTTGATCCGCTCGCCCTTGTCGCCAATGATGATTTTCTTCTGACCGTCACGTTCGACGAGGATCAACGCATGGATGTGCAGGGTTTTCCCCTGCTGCTTGAACTCTTCGATTTCCACGGTGATCTGGTAAGGCAGCTCGGCGCCCATCTGGCGCATGATTTTCTCGCGCACCAGTTCGGCGGCGAGGAAACGGCTGCTGCGGTCGGTGATCTGGTCTTCGGGGAAGAAGTGATCGTTTTCCGGCAGGTGACCGGCGATCACCCGCTCCAGCGCATCGAGGTTGTGCCCGTGCTGCGCCGAAATCGGAATGATCTGCGCGTTCGGCAGCTGCTCCTGCAACCAGCTCAGGTGCGGCATCAGCTCGGCTTTGTCTTCGATGCGGTCGGTCTTGTTCAGCGCCACGATCAACGGGCCCGTCACGTACTGAACGCGCTCGAGAACCATCTGGTCTTCTTCGGTCCACTTGGTGCGATCAACCACGAAGATCACCACGTCGACGTCTTTCAACGCGGCCGAAGCGGTCTTGTTCATGTAGCGGTTGAGGGCTTTCTCGCCACCTTTGTGCATGCCGGGGGTGTCGACGTAGATCGCCTGCACATCGCCTTCGGTCTTGATACCGAGCATGTTGTGACGAGTGGTTTGCGGTTTGCGCGAGGTGATCGCCAGCTTCTGACCCAGGATGTGGTTCAGCAGCGTGGATTTGCCCACGTTCGGACGGCCGACGATGGCGACATAGCCACAGCGAGTTGCAGTTGAATCAGTCATGGCCATTCTCCACGCCCAGGGCAATCAGTGCTGCGGCGGCCGCTACCTGTTCGGCAATACGACGACTCACACCCTGACCTCGGCTTTTTTCGTTCAGTAAGGTGATTTCGCATTCGACGAAGAACGTCCGGCAATGCGGCTCACCCTGGATATCCACCACTTCGTAACGCGGCAGTTCACAGGCACGCGACTGCAAGAACTCTTGCAGGCGGGTCTTTGGATCTTTGTTGGTGTCGACCAGCGTCAGGCTGTCGAACTCGGACGTCAGCCAGGCCAGCACGCGTTCGCGCGCCATGTCCATGCCGGCATCCAGGTAGATCGCACCGATCAGCGCTTCGAGGGCATCGGCGAGGATCGATTCACGGCGGAACCCGCCGCTCTTCAACTCACCGGACCCCAGGCGCAGGTACTCGCCAAGATCGAAACCACGCGCCAATACGGCCAGCGTCTCACCTTTGACCAGGCGTGCGCGCAAACGCGACAGCTGGCCTTCGCGAGCCAGCGGAAAGCGGTCGAACAGCGCTTCACCGGCAACGAAGTTGAGAATGGCATCACCGAGGAATTCCAGGCGTTCGTTGTTGCGCCCGGCAAAGCTGCGATGTGTCAGGGCCAGAACCATGAGTTCCTGGTCCTTGAAGGTATAACCGAGCTGACGCTCGAGACGGCTTAAAGAGACGCTCACGGTTTACCCACGCTGAGTTCGTGGTCGACATCCATCACAGCAACGCTGCTAGGCTCTTGGACAATTAACGCTGTGTTCAAAAATTACATCCTGAATATCGTTGGCTTCATGCATCTGCGGTGACCTTCTGCAGGCTCCAGAAATGCATTCGGCGCTGTGTTCAACAGCGCCGTGGGTGATTACTTGATCAGGCCAACCCGCGAGAAATTCGGCAGGTGACTGAGTTTGGGTTCCGGCCAGCTCATCCAGACGGCGAAGGCCTTGCCGACGATATTCTTGTCGGGAACCATGCCCAGCAGATCCTTGGGAATAGTTGGATCATCCCAGTAGCGACTGTCGTTGGAGTTGTCGCGGTTGTCGCCCATCATGAAGTAGTGCCCGGCAGGCACGGTCCATTGATGGTCCGGAGTTGCGCGGTAGCGGCTCATTTCCTTGCGGATCAGGTGCTCGGCGGCGCCGAGTTTTTCCTTGTAGAGCTCGGCACTGCCCAACGTACCCGGCTCGGAGCCGACCAGTTGCTCTGCGATCGACTCACCGTTGACGAACAGACGCTTGTCGGCGGTGTAACGAATCTGATCACCCGGCAGGCCCACTACACGCTTGATGTAGTTGACGTTCGGGTCGCTTGGGTAGCGGAACACCATCACATCGCCACGCTGCGGATCACCGACCTGGATGACTTTCGTATCGAGCACCGGCAAGCGGATCCCGTAAGAAAACTTGTTCACCAGAATGAAGTCGCCAACGTCCAGGGTCGGCTTCATCGAACCAGACGGAATCTGGAACGGCTCCACCAGGAACGAACGCAAGACCAACACGATGAACAGCACCGGAAAGAACGATTTGCCGTATTCAACCAGCATCGGTTCTTTGTTCAGTTTCTCGACCACCATCATGTCAGGCTCGGTGACGCTACCCTGATAAGAGCTAATAGCGGCACGCCGACGCGGCGCCAGAAAGATCAGGTCGAGCAACCCCAACAGACCGCAAACGAAAACGGCGATGACCAGCAACAGCGGGAAATTTAGTGACATAGGACCTAACTATCCAACCTGAGCACAGCGAGGAAGGCTTCTTGTGGAATTTCCACGTTGCCGACCTGCTTCATGCGTTTTTTACCGGCCTTCTGCTTTTCCAACAGCTTGCGCTTACGGCTAACGTCACCACCGTAGCATTTGGCCAATACGTTCTTTCTGAGTGCCTTGACGGAGGTTCGCGCAATGATCTGCCCGCCAATGGCGGCCTGGATCGCGACGTCGAACATCTGACGCGGAATCAGCTCTTTCATCTTCTCGGTCAACTGGCGACCTTTGTAGTGCGCGTTATCCTTGTGCACGATCAGCGCCAGGGCGTCGACCTTATCACCGTTGATCAGCACATCCAGTTTCACCAGATTAGCTGATTGATAACGATCGAAATGGTAATCCAGCGAAGCATAGCCGCGACTGGTGGATTTCAGACGATCGAAGAAGTCCAGGACCACTTCGTTCATCGGCAAATCGTAGGTCACCTGGACCTGGCTACCAAGGAACAGCATGTCGTGCTGAATGCCGCGCTTCTCGATGCACAGGGTAATGACGTTGCCCAGATGTTCTTGCGGCACAAGAATGTTTGCCCGAACGATTGGTTCGCGCATGTCTTCAATGGACGACAGGTCCGGTAGCTTGGACGGGTTGTCGACGTAAATCGTTTCACCGGTTTTCAGCAACAGTTCAAAAATAACCGTCGGTGCGGTGGTGATCAGGTCCAGGTCGTACTCGCGCTCCAGGCGCTCCTGGATGATCTCCATGTGCAGCATGCCGAGGAACCCGCAACGGAAGCCGAAGCCCAGGGCGTCGGAGCTTTCCGGGGTGTATTGCAGCGACGAGTCGTTCAGCGTGAGCTTTTGCAGCGCTTCGCGGAAGTCTTCGAAGTCGTCGGAGCTGACCGGGAACAGACCGGCATAGACCTGCGGCTGAATGCGCTTGAAACCTGGCAGCACGTCGACGTCCGGCGTCGAGCTCAAGGTCAGGGTGTCACCGACCGGCGCGCCATGAATGTCCTTGATGCCGGCGATGATGAAGCCTACTTCACCGGCTTTCAGATCAACGGTGGCGGTGTGTTTCGGGTTGAAGACACCGACGCTGTCCACCAGGTGGATCTTGCCGGTGGACTTAACCAGAATCTTGTCGCCCTTCTTCACACGACCGTGGCGCACGCGAACCAGGGAAACAACACCCAGGTAGTTGTCGAACCAGGAGTCGATGATCAACGCTTGCAGCGGATCTTCGATGTTGCCGGTTGGCGCAGGAATGGTCTTGACCAGACGCTCGAGCACCTCGTCGACGCCCAGGCCAGTCTTGGCACTGCACTCGACCGCATCGGTGGCATCGATGCCGATGATTTTTTCGATTTCTTCTTTTACGCGGTCCGGATCGGCCTGTGGCAGGTCGATCTTGTTCAAGACCGGCATCACTTCCAGGCCCTGCTCGATTGCCGTGTAGCAGTTGGCAACCGATTGCGCTTCAACGCCCTGACCGGCATCGACCACCAGCAACGCACCTTCACAGGCCGCCAGCGACCGGCTGACTTCGTAGGTGAAGTCAACGTGGCCGGGGGTGTCAATGAAGTTCAGTTGGTACTTGATACCATCACGGGCGGTGTAATACAGGGTAACGCTGTGAGCCTTGATGGTGATCCCGCGTTCACGCTCAAGGTCCATGGAGTCCAGTACCTGGGCTTCCATTTCGCGCTCGGCCAGGCCGCCGCACATCTGGATGAAGCGATCGGCCAGAGTCGACTTGCCATGGTCAATGTGGGCGATGATGGAGAAATTGCGGATATGACTCAAATCACTCACGGATCAACACTCAAAAAGGCTGCAGGCATAGCCCGCCGAAAAATAGCCGGGAATTGTACCTGATACACGACGCAAGCGTCACGTTCACAGGTCAACGGTATTGGATACAAAAACGCCCCGCTCTTGCGAACGGGGCGTTTGACTGTCAACCGGGGCAGGAAATACCTGCGATCAACCGGCTCGGCGCAGCATCCAGAGACCGGCCACCGCACAGATACCGGCCGGAACCAGCACCGCGAACAATGGCGAGAAGCCGAAGACCAGGCTTGAAGGCCCGAGCAAATCCTGAGCGATACGGAAGGTAAAGCCGACCAGTACCCCTGTAAACACACGCTGGCCCAGCGTCACTGAGCGCAGCGGGCCGAAGATAAAGGAAATCGCCATCAACACCAGGGCAACAGTGACCAGTGGCTGCAACACCTTGACCCAAAACGCCAGCCAGTAACGGCCATTGTTCAGGCCCTGATCCGCCAGATAGTGGATGTAACCCCACAAACCGCTGATCGATAACGATTCCGGCGCCATGATCACCGTGTTCAGCAGTTGCGGGCTCAACGGTACTTCCCAGCGCTCTTGCGGGACAGTGACAACTTCGGTGCTGCCGTCATGGAACACCGTGGTGGTGACGTCGTTCAGCTGCCAATGATCAGTTTCGAACTGCGCACGCTTGGAGAAGCTCGAGGTCAGCATGTGACGCTCACTGTCAAAACGATAGCGGGTCACGCCGTACAGAATGCCATCCGGCTGCACCGAGTTGATGTGAATGAACTCATCACCCTGGCGGTGCCACATACCGTGCTTGGCGCTCTGCGCATCACCGATGCCCTGAGCCAGGGAGCGATTGGCCTGGGCCACGTTTTCCGCAACGGGCGCAACGTACTCGCCGACCAGCACGCCTGCCAGCATCAACACCAGCATCGGTTTCATCACCGCCCAGACGATACGGCCGATGGACACACCCGCGGCGCGCATGATGGTCAATTCACTGCTGCTGGCCAGACTGCCCAGGCCGATCAGGCAACCGATCAGTGCCGCCATCGGCAGCATGTCATAGACCCGACGCGGCGCTGTCAGCGCCACGTAGCTCAATACGTCGGTGAGGGTGTAGGTATCCGTGACATCACTCATCTCGTCGATGAAGGCAAACAAGGTCGCAAGGCCCAGAATGATCCCCAGTACCGCCAGGATCGCCATGAAAACACTGCCACCAATGTAGCGATCGAGCTTAACCACGGGTCACCTCCAGCGCACTGCGGCGACTCGCCATTTTCAAGCGCAACGGCTCCCAATAGAGCAGTCCCAGGCCAATGGCCAGGAATATTGCGTGAACCCACCACAGACCCAAAGCCTGCGGGATCTTGCCTTTCTCCAGAGCACCGCGCGCGGCGATCAGGATCGTCAGATAAGCCATATAAAGAAGAATCGCCGGCAGCAACTTGAGGAAACGTCCCTGGCGCGGATTGACCCGCGACAGCGGCACCGCCATCAACGTCACGATAAACACCAGCAACGGCAGCGACAGACGCCATTCGAGCTCGGCGCGTGCACGAATATCCGGACTATCCAGCAGGGTACGGGTCGGCATCGCATCGCGATCGGTCACCTCGTCGCTGACATCCGGCTTGGGCAGCAGCACACCGTAGGTGTCGTACTTGATGGCCCGGTAGTCGGCCAGCCCCGGGTTACCGTCGTAACGGTAGCCATTGTCGAGAATCAGGTAACGGTTGCCGTCTTCCTTGATTTCCTGACGACCCTTTTCGGCCACCAGTACGGAAATACCGCGATCCTTCTGATCGGCGGAAAGACGCTTTTCCGAGATGAAGACGCCGCCCAGATTGATCCGGTCATCGGACAGCTGCTCGGTGTACGTCACCCGCGAACCATCGCGCAACGCCTGAAAACGGCCCGGCACCAGCGTATCGAACTCGGTCATGGCATCTTGTTTGTTCAGCAGCAACTGGAACTGATTGGCGCCTTGCGGTGCCAGGCTCAGGCTCAGCCAGGCCACGATCACGGCAACCAGTGCCGCCGGAAACAGGGTCATGCCCAGCAGACGTTGCTGGCTCATGCCGGTCGCGGAGAGCACGGTCATTTCACTTTCAAGGTACAGGCGACCGTAGGCCAGCAGGATCCCGAGAAACAACCCCAAAGGCAGAATCAGTTGCAGGAAACCCGGCAGACGAAAGCCCATGATCAGGAACAGCGAGCCTGGGTCCAGGGCGCCCGAGGCGGCCTGGGCCAGGAACTTGATGAAGCGCCCACTCATGATGATGACCAGCAGCACAGCGCTGACGGCGCTCAAGGTCAACAGGACTTCGCGGGACAGATAACGGAAGACAATCAAACCAGACACTCCAGGGTTGTCAGGCTAAGGCGGCCAAACAAGCAAACATATCGGGCGACCCACAGGGCTGAGCCGCCGAAAAAGATGGCGCATTATCCTGTGATTGAACGCGCCTGTCACTGCGCACGCTCAAGCAGCCGCGCAATGGTGTAAAGATCACCTGCGCGAGGGTTGTCAGGCGCACGGAGCGAGGTTCAAACTGCGGCCTTTGTCGCTGGCCTGCACCAGCGTCTTTCTATAGATAGGCAAACGTGTGCGCGCATCGCGTAACACGCTGCACTTTGACCATTTATTCAGGGACCCGGACATGGAACTGGTTGTAAAAAGCGTTAGCCCAGAAACGTTGAAAACCGCCACTCTGGTGGTCGCCGTCGGCGAAGACCGCAAACTCGGCACTGTCGCCAAGCAGCTCGACGAGCTCTGTGGCGGCGCGATCAGCGCAGTCCTCAAGCGCGGCGACCTGGCCGGCAAAGTGGGTCAGAGCCTGTTGCTGCACAGCCTGCCAAACCTCAAGGCCGAACGCGTGTTGCTGGTTGGCGTGGGTAAAGACGCCGAACTGGGCGACCGTCCATTCCGCAAAATCATCGCCGGCGTACTGAACACCCTCAAAGGCCTGGGTGGCAGCGAAGCCGCTCTGGCGCTGGACGAAGTCGCAGTCAAAGGACGTGACAGCTACGGCAAGACCCGTCTGCTGGCCGAGACCCTGGTCGACGGCGAATACACCTTCGAGCAGTTCAAGAGCCAGAAGTCCGATCCGCGCGCCCTGAAGAAAATCACCCTGCTGACCATCAAGGCCGCACAGGCTGAAGTCGAGCGCGCCGTGACTCATGCCACTGCAATCGCCAACGGCATGTCCTTCACCCGTGACCTGGGCAACCTGCCACCGAACATCTGCCACCCAATCTTCCTCGCCGAACAGGCGAAGAACCTGGGCAAGGAATTCAAGGGCCTGAAAGTCGAGATCCTTGACGAGAAGCAAATCAAGGAACTGGGCATGGGCTCGTTCTATGCCGTCGGCCAAGGCAGCGCCCAGCCACCGCGCCTGATCGTCATGCAATACAACGGCGGCAAGAAATCCGAGAAGCCGTACGCACTGGTCGGCAAGGGCATCACCTTTGACACCGGCGGCATCAGCCTCAAGCCAGGCGCCGGCATGGACGAGATGAAATACGACATGGGCGGCGCAGCCAGCGTGTTCGGTACCTTGCGTGCCGTGCTCGAACTGAAGTTGCCGATCAACCTGGTGTGCATCCTGGCCTGTGCCGAGAACATGCCGAGCGGCAAGGCTTCGCGTCCTGGCGATATCGTCACCACCCTGAGCGGCCAGACCGTGGAAATCCTCAACACCGACGCCGAAGGCCGTCTGGTGCTGTGCGACGCCCTGACCTATTCCGAACGCTTCAAGCCACAGGCAGTGATCGACATCGCGACCCTGACCGGTGCCTGCGTGGTCGCCCTCGGCGCCCATACTTCGGGCCTGCTGGGCAACAACGACGAACTGATCGGCCAACTGCTGAGCGCAGGCCAACAGGCTGACGACCGCGCCTGGCAACTGCCGCTGTTCGATGAGTACCAGGAACAGCTGGACAGCCCGTTTGCCGACATCGCCAACATTGGTGGCCCGAAAGCCGGCACCATCACGGCGGCCTGCTTCCTGTCGCGCTTCACCAAGAACCTGAAGTGGGCGCACCTGGACATCGCCGGCACGGCCTGGACCAGCGGCGGCAAGGACAAGGGCGCCACTGGCCGTCCGGTTCCATTGCTGACCCAATACCTGCTGGACCGCGCCAAAGCCTGAAACTGAAGATCCTGAACGGCGTCATCCGCGGATGACGCCGCGCAGGCATCAGGAACCGCAATGACCAAAGTCGACTTCTATATCCTGCCCAGCGCCGATCCTTCAGCGCGGCTGGATTTTGCCTGCAAGCTCACCGAAAAAGCCTGGCGCATGGGCCACCGCATCTACCTGCATTGCAGCGATGCCGCCCAACGCGACGATCTCGATGCACGCCTGTGGGCGTTCAAAGGCGAAAGCTTCGTGCCTCACGGCCCCGCCGAAAACGAACCGGACGGTTTAGTGGTGCTTGGCCTGGGAGACGATCCAGGACAACACCGGGACTTGCTGGTCAATCTTGACCTCAAAGTCCCGTCTTTTGCCCAGCGCTTTGCCCGTGTGGCCGAAGTGGTGGTTGAAGACCCGACTATTCGTCAGGCCGCGCGGGAGAGTTTCCGTTTCTACCGCGAACAGGGCTATCCTCTGCAAGATCACCGTTTACAGCGACTCTGAGCACATGATGGACACGTCAAACCAGCTGCAAAAGTCCGCACACCTGCTGGACGACCTCGAGTCGATCCGCCAGTTGCTCGGCGATGACAACCTGCAACCCCCCCTGCTGACCGACACCATCGAGCAAGGCAGTGATGAAGGCCAGATTCCGATGTTGTTCGATCAGGTCGGCGGCAAACCGCAGGCTGAAATCATCGAACCACCTGCTCCGCCACCGACACCTGCGCCCGCGCCTGTCGCGGCTCCGGCTCCGGCTCCGGCTCCGGCATCGTCCGTCCAGCAAGGCGCCGATGTCATGCTGCACCTGAACGACGAACTGCGCGCTGCCGCGCAATTGATCATGCAAGACGTGATCGACGACTTCGCCCCGCACATCGAAACCGAAATCAAACGTCGGCTGGATGCGCGAATGGAGCGGTTGCTCAGCCAATATCAATCCTGAGTTCGCCTGACTTTAAGTACCCACGGCAGCATGCTGCCGTGTCGGCCACGCAACAACGCGACACTGCACGCATTAGCGATGGTGTGTCTTAGACCGCTTGTCTGAACTGTTATTTCTGACAGTAGGCACGTCCCTGAAAAAACGCAAGTGTGGTCCCTTCACACTTTTGCGGCAGGAGACGATGACATGAGCGCCATAACCGTATTTCAACCCATTACCAAGCTTCATCCCCAAGATAAGCCTCTGTTTTCAGGAAAAACGGCACCAGAGAAATCGCTTAACGTTTGCCAATCCGGAACCGGACGAGTGCTAGCCAAAACGACCTCAGATAAAAATGGCTCCTGGCTAGTGCGCAGCTCCGTCAGTTTGCCTGAGGGCGAGTACTCCATTTCGGCTTATGTTGAAGGTACTTCGGTATATGCCGACAACGTCCCTTTCATCGTAGAGGCTCTCTCCTCTGGAGCCCTGCCCAGCGGCAGCGCGCCCACGGTCACCAGTTCGACCACCGTGACCACCCTGCGCCCCCTGCTCGAGGGCAAGGCCGCCGCCGACACCATCGCTTATGTCTATCAAGCCGGCGGCAGCGTACTTTTCGGCAAGACACCCGCCGACCGAAATGGCGACTGGGCATTGCAACTGCCGCAGGACCTCGGCGTCTCTGCCTCTGGTACATCGGAGCTTTCACTG
>NZ_JAHMSC010000032.1:0-22599 GCF_018986375.1 Pseudomonas sp. CVAP#3 | reverse complement strand
TCACCGCCAACAACAGCATTACCGAAGGTGGCCAGATCACCTACACCGCGACGCTGACCAACCCGGCCGGCACCGCGATGACCGTCACGTTGTCCAACGGTGCAGTGATCAACATCGAAGCCGGCAAAACCACCGGCAGCGTGGTGGTCGATACCCCGGCCAACGATGTCTACAAAAACGGCAGCACCGTCAGCACCACCATCGAGAGCACCACCGGTGGTAACTTCGAGCAGCTGACCCCGAGCACCACTCCGGCGGTCACCACCATCACCGATTCGATCGATAACACCGGGCTGTCCCTGGCGGCGACCGGTTCGGTCACCGAAGGTGGCCAGATCACCTACACCGCGACGCTGAGCAACCCGGCCGGCACGCCGATGACTGTCACGCTGTCGAATGGCGCCGTGATCAATATCGAGGCCGGCAAAACGTCCGGCTCCGTGGTCGTCGACACCCCGGCCAACGATGTCTACAAAAACGGCAGCACCGTCAGCACCACCATCGAAAGCACCAGCGGTGGCAATTTCGAGCAACTGACCCCAAGCACGACGCCGGCCGTTACGACGATTACCGATTCGATCGACAACACCGGCCTGACGCTCACCGCCAACAACACCATTACCGAAGGCGGCCAGATCACCTACACCGCGACGCTGACCAACCCGGCCGGCACCGCGATGACCGTCACGTTGTCCAACGGTGCAGTGATCAACATCGAAGCCGGCAAAACCACCGGCAGCGTGGTGGTCGATACCCCGGCCAACGATGTCTACAAAAACGGCAGCACCGTCAGCACCACCATCGAGAGCACCACCGGTGGTAACTTCGAGCAGCTGACCCCGAGCACCACTCCGGCGGTCACCACCATCACCGATTCGATCGATAACACCGGGCTGTCCCTGGCGGCGACCGGTTCGGTCACCGAAGGTGGCCAGATCACCTACACCGCGACGCTGAGCAACCCGGCCGGCACGCCGATGACTGTCACGCTGTCGAATGGCGCCGTGATCAATATCGAGGCCGGCAAAACGTCCGGCTCCGTGGTCGTCGACACCCCGGCCAACGATGTCTACAAAAACGGCAGCACCGTCAGCACCACCATCGAAAGCACCAGCGGTGGCAATTTCGAGCAACTGACCCCAAGCACGACGCCGGCCGTTACGACGATTACCGATTCGATCGACAACACCGGCCTGACGCTCACCGCCAACAACACCATTACCGAAGGCGGCCAGATCACTTACACCGCGACGCTGAGCAACCCGGCCGGCACCGCGATGAGCGTGACCCTGTCGAACGGTGCCGTGATCAATATCGAAGCCGGTAAAACCACCGGTTCGGTGGTGGTCGACACCCCAGCGAATGACGTCTACAAAAACGGCAGCACCGTCAGCACCACCATTGAAAGCACCAGCGGTGGCAACTTCGAACAGCTGACCCCAAGCACGACGCCGGCCGTTACGACGATTACCGATTCGATCGACAATACCGGCCTGAGCCTGACGGCGAATGGTTCTGTGGTTGAAGGCGGCCAGATCACCTACACCGCAACCTTGAGCAACCCGGCCGGCACGCCGATGACTGTCACGCTCAGCAATGGTGCCGTGATCAACATCGAAGCCGGCAAGACTTCCGGCAGCGTGGTGGTCGACACCCCGGCCAACGACGTTTACAAAAACGGCAGCACCGTCAGCACCACCATCGAAAGCACCAGCGGTGGCAATTTCGAGCAGCTGACCCCAAGCACGACTCCGGCGGTCACCACCATCACCGATTCGATCGATAACACCGGCCTGAGCCTGACGGCGAATGGTTCGGTGGTTGAAGGTGGGCAGATCACCTACACCGCGACGCTGAGCAATCCAGCCGGCACCGCGATGAGCGTGACCTTGTCGAACGGTGCGGTCATCAACATCGAAGCCGGCAAGACCAGCGGCTCGGTGGTGGTCGACACCCCGGCCAACGACGTCTACAAGAACAGCAGCACCGTCAGCACCACCATCGAAAGCACCAGCGGCGGCAACTTCGAACAGTTGACCCCGAGCACGACGCCGGCCGTTACGACGATCACCGACTCGATCGACAACACCGGGCTGTCCCTTGCAGCAACCGGTTCGGTCACCGAAGGCGGCCAGATCACTTACACCGCGACGCTGAGCAACCCGGCGGGCACCGCGATGAGCGTGACCCTGTCGAACGGTGCCGTGATCAATATCGAAGCCGGTAAAACCACCGGTTCGGTGGTGGTCGATACCCCGGCCAATGACGTTTACAAAAACGGCAGCACCGTCAGCACCACCATTGAAAGCACCACCGGTGGCAACTTCGAGCAGCTGACCCCAAGCACCACCCCAGCCGTTACGACGATCACCGATTCGATCGATAACACCGGCCTGTCCCTGACAGCGACCGGTTCTGTGGCCGAAGGCGGGCACATCACCTACACCGCCACCCTGACCAATGCGGCCGGCACGCCAGTGACCGTCACCCTGAGCAACGGTGCAGTCATCAACATCGACGCCGGCAAAACCACCGGCACCGTGGTGGTCGACGCACCAAAAGACGACGTCTACCTCGACGCCGGCAAAGTCCAGGCAACGATCACCACCGCCACCGGCGGCAACTTCGAAAACCTGGTCACCGATAAAACCGCTGCGGTAACCAACGTCACCGACACCATCGACACCTCGACGGTGAAACTGACCGCGACCGATTCGGCAGCCGAAGGCGGCACCGTCACCTACACCGCGACCGTCAGCGCGCCGGTCACCGGTTCGGCAGTGATCGTGACGTTGGCCAACGGCCAGACCATCACCATTCCGGTCGGCCAGTCCAGCGGTACCGCGACCACCACCGCGCCAAACGACGCGCTGGTCGGCCACACTCCGCTGACCAACGCCATCACCACCGTCAGCGGCGGCAACTACGAAAACCTGGTCGCCGACAAAACCCCGGTCAGCACCAGCGTGACCGACACCGTCGACACCACTAACCTGACCTTGAGCGCGACCGGCTCCGTGGCCGAAGGTGGCCACATCACCTACACCGCGACCCTGACCAACGCCGCTGGCACGCCAGTGACCGTGACCCTGAGCAACGGTGCAGTCATCAACATCGACGCCGGCAAAACCACCGGCACCGTGGTGGTCGACGCACCAAAAGACGACGTCTACCTCGACGCCGGCAAAGTCCAGGCAACGATCACCACCGCCACCGGTGGCAACTTCGAGAACCTGGTCACCAGCAGCACACCTGCGGTCACCAACGTCACCGACACCATCGACACCTCGACGGTGAAACTGACCGCGACTGAATCGGCAGCAGAAGGCGGCACTGTCACCTACACCGCAACCGTCTCGGCGCCAGTGACCGGTTCGGCAGTGATCGTGACGTTGGCCAACGGCCAGACCATCACCATTCCGGTCGGCCAGTCCAGCGGTACCGCGACCACCACCGCGCCAAACGACGCGCTGGTTGGCCACACCCCGCTGACCAACGCGATTACCAACGTCAGCGGCGGCAACTACGAAAACCTGGTCGCCGACAAAACGCCGGTCAGCACCAATGTGACCGACACCGTCGACACCACCAACCTGACCTTGAGCGCGACCGGCTCCGTGGCCGAAGGTGGCCACATCACCTACACCGCGACCCTGACCAACGCCGCTGGCACGCCAGTGACCGTGACCCTGAGCAACGGTGCAGTCATCAACATCGACGCCGGCAAAACCACCGGCACCGTGGTGGTCGACGCACCAAAAGACGACGTCTACCTCGACGCCGGCAAAGTCCAGGCAACGATCACCACCGCCACCGGCGGCAACTTCGAAAACCTGGTCACCGATAAAACCGCTGCGGTAACCAACGTCACCGACACCATCGACACCTCGACGGTGAAACTGACCGCCACCGATTCGGCAGCCGAAGGCGGCACCGTCACCTACACCGCGACCGTCAGCGCGCCGGTCACCGGTTCGGCAGTGATCGTGACGTTGGCCAACGGCCAGACCATCACCATTCCGGTCGGCCAGTCCAGCGGCACCGCGACCACCACCGCGCCGAACGACGCGCTGGTCGGCCACACCCCGCTGACCAACGCGATTACCAACGTCAGCGGCGGCAACTACGAAAACCTGGTCGCCGACAAAACCCCGGTCAGCACCACCGTGACCGACACCGTCGACACCACCAACCTGACGCTGAGCGCAACCAACTCGGTGGCTGAAGGTGGCCACATCACCTACACCGCGACCCTGACCAATGCGGCCGGCACGCCAGTGACCGTCACCCTGAGCAACGGCGCAGTGATCAACATCGACGCCGGCAAAACCACCGGCACCGTGGTGGTCGACGCACCAAAAGACGACGTCTACCTCGACGCCGGCAAAGTCCAGGCAACGATCACCACCGCCACCGGTGGCAACTTCGAGAACCTGGTCACCGATAAAACCGCTGCGGTAACCAACGTCACCGACACCATCGACACCTCGACGGTGAAACTGACCGCGACTGAATCGGCAGCAGAAGGCGGCACTGTCACCTACACCGCGACCGTCAGCGCGCCGGTCACCGGTTCGGCAGTGATCGTGACCCTGGCCAACGGCCAGACCATCACCATTCCGGTCGGCCAGTCCAGCGGCACCGCGACCACTACCGCGCCGAACGACGCGCTGGTCGGCCACACCCCGCTGACCAACGCGATTACCAACGTCAGCGGCGGCAACTACGAAAACCTGGTCGCCGACAAAACCCCGGTCAGCACCAGCGTGACCGACACCGTCGACACCACCAACCTGACGCTGAGCGCGACCGGTTCCGTGGCCGAAGGTGGCCAGATCACCTACACCGCGACCCTGACCAACCCGGCCGGCACAGCGATGACCGTGACCCTGAGCAACGGTGCAGTCATCAACATCGACGCTGGCAAAACCAGCGGTTCGGTGAACTTCGCCGCGCCGAAAGATGATGTCTACCTCGACGCCGGCTCGGTCAATGCCAAGATCACCGCCAGCACCGGTGGCAATTTCGAAAAACTGGTCACCAGCGATACCCCAGCGGTAACCAGCGTCACCGACACCATCGATAAAACCGAAGTCAGCATCAGCGGCAGCAGTCAGGTCACCGAAGGCCAGACCGCCAGCTACACCGTGACCCTGACGCACCCGGCGCAAACCGACGTGACGCTGAAGATCGTCTACAGCGGCACGGCCACCGACGGCTCCGACTTTACCGGTGTGTACACGGTGAAAATCCCGGCGGGTGCCAGCAGCGCCAGTTTCAATATCGCGACCATCGACGATAAGATCACCGAGCCTACCGAAAACATCGTGGTCAAGATCGACTCGGCCAGCGGTGGCAACTTCGAAAACCTGGTGGTCAGCAGCACCAATGGCAGCGTCAACACGTCGATCATCGACAACGATGCTCCGCCCGTCATCGACCTGGACGCCAACAACTCCAGCGGCGCGACCGGTGCCAATTACAACGTCACCTTCACCGAAGGCACCACCGGCCCGGGCGTATCGATTGGCGACACCGACCTTACGATCACCGACCCGGACAGCACCATGCTGACCGGCGCCACCATCGTGTTGACCAACCGTCAGCCGGGCGACTCGCTGAACCTGGGCAACAGTGTCAACGGCATCAGCATCAACGCCAACAGCAAGGATGGTTCGATCACCCTGACGCTGTCCGGCAATGCAACGCTGGCCGACTACATGCAACAGATCAAAAACATCACCTTCACCAACAACAGTGAAGACCCGAGCACCACGCCGCGGACCATCACCGTGACGGTGACCGACGGCAGCAATTACTCCAACGTCGCCACCACCACCGTCAATGTGGTCGCGGTCAACGATGCTCCGGTCGCTACCGGCGGTGCGGTCACCGGCACTGAAGACACGCCGCTGATCCTCGGCTGGTCGAATTTCGGTGTGAGCGATGTCGACAGTCCTGCTGCCAGCCTGGGCGTGAAAATCACCCAGCTGCCGGGTGATGGCAAGTTGCAGTACCTGGACGGTTCGACCTGGAAAGACGTGGCCAACAACCAGACTTTCAGCAAGGCCGACATCGATGCAGGCAAGCTGCGCTTCATGCCTGATGCCAACGAATCCGGCACCAATGGCTACGGCGGCACCGGCGTGGGCAACCAACAGGCGGATTACGCAAAAATCCAGTTCCAGCCAACCGACGGCCAACTGCTGGGCAGCACCGGCACGCTGAAAGTCGATATCACTCCCGTCGCCGATGCGCCGACACTCAGCATCGCCGACAACAGCGTGAACTCGACGGGCCTGATCAAGGAGGTCTGGACCGGTCTGGCCGGTCTCGGCACCAGCGGTAGTGGCGCGCCAGCTGAAACCCTGAAATCGGTGATCGATGCTGCCGGTACTCCGAACAGCAGCGGTACCGTGAACAACGTGCAGTCCGACAGCAACGTTGCAGCGGGTACAGCGTCTAAAACTTCCGGGCTGATCTACCTCGAAGCCGGCAAGACCTACAGCTTCAGCGGTATCGCTGACGACAGTCTGCTGGTGACCATCGGCGGTAAAAACGTGGCCGGTGCCACGTGGGGCGCGGGTGGTCAAATCTCGGGATCGTTCACGCCGACCACCAGCGGCTACTACACCCTGGACATCTACCACCACAACCAAAATGGCCCGGGCAGCTACGACGTCAACCTGTCGGTCAACGGCGCCCCGGCTATCGACCTGAGCAGCGCTGGTGTGCCGATCTACACGGGTGTCACCGACCTGATCAATGCTGGTGTGACGGTCTCCGATCTGCACGGCACCAACGGCGAAGGCTACTACGACGGCTACAAGCTCAACACGGGCGCCGAGGGCGGCAGCGTTCACCTATCAAAAATCACCACCGCACTGACCGACACCGACGGCTCCGAAAACCTGAGCGTGAAAATCGGCGGTATGCCGGCAGGTTCCGTGCTCAGCGATGGCGCGGGCCATACCTTCACCGTGGCGACCACCGGTGAAGCAAATGTCACTGGCTGGAATCTCGGCAGCCTGACGCTCACTCCGCCACCGTACTTCAATGGCTCGATCAATCTGACGGTCACCTCGACTTCCACCGAGTCCCTCGGCGGCTCGGCGCCAAGCATTGCGCAGATCCCGGTCACGGTTTATCCGGCGGTGTATAACACGTCGGTCGGCACTTCAGGGGATGACAATTTCGTCGGTACTAACGGCAACGACATCATGATCGCCGACATCGGCGGGCTGACCGTGGTGCCAGGCACCAACTACAACATTGCGTTCATGGTCGACAGCTCGGGCAGCATGAGCGCTACCTCGATCAGCGCCGCCAAAGACTCACTGACATCGGTGTTCAACACCCTCAAGAACAGCCTGGGCGCCAGCACTTCGGGCACGGTGAACGTCTTCCTCGCGGACTTCGATACCCAGGTCAACAAGCAGATTGCGGTCAACCTGAACGACCCGAACGCCCTGACCCTGCTCAAGTCGGTGCTGGACTCTATGGCTTCCGGCGGCGGTACCAACTACGAAGACGTGTTCAAGACCACGGCCAACTTCTTCCAGAGCAGCATGGCCACCAGTAACAGCAACGCGACCAACCTGACGTATTTCATTACCGACGGAAAGCCAACGTACTATCAGTCCGGCGAGCAGACCAACCCGGCGTTGTACAGCGGTGGTGCGAAGCTGGATGACGTCGTCACGACCAGCAACTACACGCTGGGGAACACGTTCTCCAAGTACCTGGACAACACGCACTACCTCTCCATCAACACCGATGGTTCGACGACGCTGCAGACCTATAACGGCAACCGCTGGATCAGCAAAGACCTGGGGATGCTCCACGCTCAAGGCGATGGCACCTATGAATTGTCGAAACTGGACGGCACGGGCTACAGCTCCGATAGCAGTACCACCAGCAACTCCAACGACAGCTTCGCGTTGCTCGGCAAGTTGTCGCAGGTCGAGGCCATCGGCCTGAACAGCGATGTCAGCCTCAGCGACCTGAAACCATTCGACACCGACGGCAAACCGCAAAGCAACATCGATCCGGCCAACCTGGCCAACTCGATCATCGGTCACACCGAAGCGACCATGCCGGGCGCCGATACGGTTAATGGCGGCGACGGCAACGACATCCTGTTCGGCGACCTGGTGAGCTTCAACGGCATTGCCGGTGAGGGCTACCAGGCCATGCAGGCCTTCGTGGCCCAGCAGACCGGCGTAGATGTCAGCAAAGTCACCACCAGCAACGTGCACCAGTACATCACCGAGCACTACACCGCGTTCGATGTGTCCGGCTCTCATGACGGTAATGACACGCTGCTGGGCGGTGCCGGTAACGACATCCTCTTCGGCCAGGGTGGCAACGACATCCTCGACGGTGGCAAGGGCAATGACATCCTGCTGGGCGGTACGGGTAACGACACGCTGATCGGCGGTCAGGGCAACGACATCCTGATTGGCGGGGCGGGTGCCGACACCTTCGTCTGGAAGGCCGGCGACACCGGTAACGATGTGATCAAGGACTTCAAGGCTGGCGAAGGCGACCGGATCGACCTGCGGGATCTGTTGCAGGGCGAAAGCGGCAGCACCATCGACAACTTCCTGAAAATCACCACGGTTGAAGGTGTGTCGACGTTGCAGGTCAGCTCCGAAGGCAAGCTTAATGCGGCTGGCGGCGTGGCCAACGCTGATGTGACGATCAAACTGGAAGGCAATAACTGGTCCGGTCAGAGCATCAACTCGCTGATCGCCGGTAGCGACCCGACCATCAAGATCGACCACAACAACACCTGATCAAGCCCCTGACGGCCGCTCGTAATGAGCGGCCGTCACGGTGCTGTCAGTCGCCAGCGGGTGACGATTTCGTCGTGGCACCGCATACTCGTACGCGTTGGCCTATCCTGCTGACAGCACGACGCGGGTTCATTCATGAGGGATTTTCGATGTTCTACGTGCAACGCGATGCTCAAGGCCAGTTGGTGCGCGTGGAAGCGACGGCTTACGCGGAGGCTACGGAAACGCTGCCCTCCGATCACCATGAAATCCAGGCCTGGTACGCCAACGAAGTGATGGAGACCAGCCTCAAGCAGCTCAAGCAAAGCGACCTGGAGATGATCCGGGTACTCGACGACCTGATTCAGGTGCTGACCAGCAAAGGGGTGATTCGCGTCACCGACCTGCCAGCGGCCGCGCAAGCCAAACTGATGGACCGGACCCAGGCCCGCGAAGCGCTGGGTGGTTTGAGTCACTTGATTGATGAAGATGAAGGCGGGTTGATCTAACCCCCACAACGCCGCTCGTTCCCACGCTCCCGCGTGGGCACGCCTCAATGGACGCTCTGCGTCCGCTCCTGCATGTGACGCAGAGCGTGGGAACGATCAAGCCTTACTGCCAAGGCTTCGGTTCACCAAACAACTGCCCTTGCACGCCGTACACACCCATCTCGCGAATCACCCGTAACTCCCCTTCAGTCTCCACTCGCTCGGCAATCAGCGGCAGATCGATGCTGTGGGCGGCGCGCTGGATGGCTTCGATGAACAGACGCTTATCGCTTTCCTGATCAATGGCACGGATGTAACTGCCATCGATTTTCAGATAGGCCAACCCCAGCCGCGCCAGGTTGCCGATCATGCTGAAGCGACCGCCAAAGCGCTGCAGGCTCAGGGAGAAGCCCAGCTCACGCAGACGACGGGTCAGCTGTTCAAGCACGGCCTGATCAGGTAATTGCTCTTCACCGATCTCCAGGGTCAAGCGTGGGCCCAGACTCGAATGCTCACGCAGGATGTCGAAGACTTTGTTCAGCGCTTGCGGATCCGCCAGGGTGGCAGCGGACAGGTTCAGCGCCAGCGAGTCTTCATGGCCGGTCATCTGCACCAACACCCGCTCCAGCATCAAACGGTCCAGCCGCGCGGTCCAGCCAAACCGCTCCAGCCACGGCAGGAAACGCCCGGCAGGGATGGTCTGGCCCTGCTCATCGAGCAAACGCGAGAGCACTTTGTAATGCAGCACCAACTGCGTGTCCTGACTGGCCACGACCGGTTGGAAGTACAACTCGAATCGCTGCTGATTCAGTGCCTGATCGAGCAAGGTATGCCACGCATGGTGATCGTCGCCGACAGTGGCCGCTGCGCTGTGATCCAGGCACGCCCAGTTCACCTCGCCCTCGGCTTCCGCCTGTGACAACGCCTGATCCGCCAGGCTCAACACCGCCTGCGGCGTGTCGCCATGGGCAAACGGTGCCAAACCGATCGACGCCACCGACGCCACATCAGTCGCCCCGGTTGCGTGCAGACTGGCCAACGCGCTGTCCAGGCTCTGCGCCAGTTGCAGCGCCTCTTCGCGCACCAGACCAGGCGCCAGCACGGCAAATTCACCACCGCGAATGCGCGTCACCAGATTCTGGGTTTCCGGGAATCTGGCGCACTCACGTGACAATTGCTCACCGACCGCCCGCAGCAACTGGTCGGTGCGTTGACCGCCCAGACGCTGGTTCAAACCGGCCAGGTCCTTGACCCGCAACAACAACAGATAACCCGAACTGGCCTGCTCCGGGTTGCTCACCCGGGCGTTCAATTGCATCTCGAAATAACGCCGGTTAGCCAATCCCGTCAGGGTGTCCTGATAGGACTCGACCCGCAGTTTTTCACTGCGCTCAGCCTGCTCCTGAAACAACGCCTTGAGTTTCTCGACCATCTGGTTCATCGCCTGCACCACGCGCCGCAGTTCCGGGGTACGCGGCAGCTCGGGCAGGCTGAGAAACTCGCGACGGGCGATGGCGTGGGATTGCTTGACCATGTAATCCAGCGGTTTCAATTGTCGACGCAGTAACAGTGCGCCGAGTACCGCGCTTAACGCGCCGCAGATCAGCAACCATCCCAGACTGCCCAGAGCGCTCTGCCAGAGCTTGGCCACGGCGAACATCGGGTGGCTGATGACCTCGACCCTGGCCGCCTGTTCCCAGCCACGGCTGACCAGCGCATCACCGCCAGCAGGTTCCAGAGCGATCAATTTGACGAACCAGCCGGGTACGCTGCTGACTTCCGGAATGCCACTGCGCTCGACGATGGCTTTGTCGGTTTTGAGGTCGACCACGCGAATACTCGCGTAATAACCGCTGTCGAAGATCGAGCTGACCATCAGTTCGACCATCGCCGGGTCATCGATGCTCGGCGTCAGCGAAAGCGCCAGTGCGGTCGCTGCGTCCTGCGCGTGGGAGCGCAACTGATTGACGTACTGGGTCCGCGAACTCTCCAGGCCGACCATGAAGCTGCCACTGAAGGCGACGACCAGGAACAGACAGATAGCGATCAACAGTTGTTTGAACAAAGACATCTAAGCGCGTGCTCCTAGTGAGTCGTCTCGACCGGAAATCCTTCGGCCTGCATTTTCTTCAACACATCCTGCCAACGGGACAGACGCTTGGTGTCACCGACTTTCTTGTTGCCCTTGGCGCCCGGCAACCAAAGCCCTTCGGCATTGAAGGAGTAGACCGGCAGCAAATCGGTGCGCTGGCTGGCCGGCTGGATCGCATCCATCAGGCTGTCGAGTACCAACGGCATGGCGTCCGGGCTTGAATAGTAGGTCAAGACCATGTGCGCGCGATTCTGGCGCAGGGCCTTGACGTAAGTGATGCGCAATTTGTCACTGGAAACCCCAAGATGGCGCAGGCTGAAATACTTGGCGATCGCGTAGTCCTCACAATCGCCGGCGCCTTTCCACAAGGCTTCGATCGGTGTCGCCCAGTAGTCCTCGACGTGCCACAGGTCGATGTCTTCCACGTAACGCATCTGCTTGTTGAAGAACAGGTTGACCACATTGAGCTGTTCCAGCTCCGGGGTCTGCTTCTGTGTCGCCAGCAGGTGTTGCCAGGCATCGATTCGTTGCTTGCCTTCACCCAACGGCCCGTACAATGTTTCGGCCCGGCGGCTGATCAGCGAAAAATCCCAATCGGCATGCAGACCGCCCAGCAAGACGCCAGCAATCAGCAGTGCTGAACACAACCAGCGCAGGGGCCGAGGGAGAGCGAAACGTGCCTGCAATGCAGTGAGTCCAAAGGGCGGTTGGAAATCGATGGATGGTGAAGCCTTGATGGATAAAAGACAATGGCACGGTGCAATCACCGCGAGCACGCTAAACTTGAGAAAGCGCAAGCAGTTGAAAAAAACGTAGCCAGTGATGCTCTGTTCGGTGGCAATGCCAGTGGCATAAAACTAACGAAAACTGATTTGTTTTGCCGGTTTGACAACCAGCCAGGCAGTCACTAGTGTGCGTTGGATCCAATATTTTCATTTTAATCAGGGTGCGTTGTCGTGACACAGAAGCCCAACCCTTTAAGTACTATCCCGGTCAGCGGCCCAATCCCCGCTCACCTTGCGCGATCGGTGATCGAAGAAACCCTGCGCTCGGCGATTCTCGACGGTCGTTTGCCTTGCGGCACCGCGCTGCGCCAGCAAGACCTGGCCGACCTGTTCGGCGTCAGTCGCATGCCGGTGCGCGAAGCCTTGCGCCAGCTCGAGGCGCAATCACTGCTGCATGTTGTCGCACACAAAGGCGCGGTTGTCGCGCCATTGGTCGAAGGTGACGCCGCCGAAACCTATGCCCTGCGTATCCTGCTGGAGTCCGAGGCCCTGCGCCTGTCGATCCCGCTGCTCGACGACGAAGATTTTGCCGAGGCCGAGCGTTATATCGACGACCTCGAAACACAGACCGATTATGCCGAGATCGGCAGGCTTAACCGTTTGTTCCACATGACGCTGTACCGCAAGGCGCCCAACCGCAGGCTCCTCAGCCTGGTGGAAGGCGGTCTGTGGGAAGAGGAACGTTTTCTGCGCTTCAACCTTGAAGCCATGGGGCTCGGCAAGCTGTCCCAGGAAGATCACCGTGACCTGCTGCGCGCTGCACAAGCCCGAGACATCGCGTTAACCGTGACAAAGCTTCAGCACCACCTGAACCGGGGTGTCGAGGTCATCACGCGTTACCTGAACAGCCTTGAACCTCAGGGCAAGAAATCATCGCCGTGAATCGCACAAGAAAAGCCGTGCACACCCGGAACACTCCATGGCTGACGGTGATCAGCGCCAGCCAGACGACGGACGTCAGGCTGATCTGCTTCGGCGAAGCGGGTGCCGACCCCGAGCAGTTCCGCAGTTGGACTCAAGCACTGAGCGAGCACATTGAACTACTCGCGTTCAGGCTTCCCGGCCATGACAATCCGCAGAACCGGACTCGCTACGAACAATGGCCACCGCTGCTGGTCGACGCCTTTGCGGCGCTACAACCTTACTTGTCCGAACCCCATGCGCTGTTTGGCCATGGCCTGGGCGCAATTCTGGCCTACGAGCTGGCCAAGTTGAGTGAAACCCACTGCCCGGGGCAAACCCGTCACTTGTTCATTTCCGGTTGCCGCAGCCCGGATACCCGACCCGCCTCTGCGCCACTGCATAGTCTGCCGAACATCCGGCACAGTTATGCACCCTCCAGCCCAGGCGCACTTCTCGATGCAACAGCCAGCGATCAACTCGCCGCCTTCGAAGCACTGATACACAGTGACTTGAAACTGCTCGAGTCCTGGGCCGACCCTTCCAGTCGCAGCCTGCATATCCCGATGACTGCCTTCTACGGCAGCGACGATCCGCTGGCCCCCCTTGAAAGCATGGTCAATTGGCGCGAATTCACTCGCCGTGAATTCGAACTGATAGAAATGACCGGTAATCATTTTTTCACCACCACTCAGCGCCATCGTCTGCTGCAGATTATCAACACCCATCTGGGCCTGCTCAGCGAGTAAGCGCCTGACGCCTGTGCCATGAGGCACAGGTTCTCGAGAAGCGCTGGCGACACCAATCCCTTCTTCCCTCCCTGAAAACCCCTGCCCCTCCCTGCGCCAGTGATAGCAGTACTGGCTTTTTGGGCTCACTCTTGGTTTGCCGACTAAAAAAGGACGAGCGGCGTGTAAATCTGCCTGCACAGCCCTCGCGTGATGGACGAACAAAAGGAGGCTTGCCAAAGGACGGGAAGAGATGGGCCGTGCCCACCTCCTGCCCACCACATCAAAAAAAACATCAACTCCCCAGATACAAAGTTGCTCCGAGTGAGGCATTCACTCATTTAAATTCTGACTTGTATAAGCCGGAAGGAACAACTTCATCCCAATAAAACTTAATCCAAAAGTTTTATCGAAACTTGTCGCGCCCAAAAAAACACACTTGACAAATAATATAAAAAACACTTGCCCGCTACTTGTTTCATGTATTAATTTTTCTCTGCCGACAACTTCAAGTTCCAGCGTACTTGTCGGCACGGTCAATACCCAGGGGCTGTAGCACTCACCCGCGGAGTTGACCGCCAAGCACCATCGACGTACGCAACGCCTTGCCTGGCGAGGTCTGCCAACACCATGAACTGCATCAACGTTTGTTTGAGGTACTTGTTCGCCTATTAAAAAGATCAGGCCGCACCGTGTTTGAACTCGCCTAATAATCCTCTGCCAATCGAACAACTTAACTCACAACTTATAGGTCTCTCATGAAACCCAATAAAGCACTTCTCGACCAAAAAAAAGCAGCACTGAGCGCTCACCCTATCTTTGCCGAGATCCATTCACTGTCGATACTTCAACGCTTTATGGAAACCCATGTATTTGCTGTATGGGACTTCATGTCACTGACCAAACGCCTGCAACAGGAACTCACGTGCGTGCAGCTGCCCTGGCTACCGCCCCAAGACCCTCAAGCGGCGCGCCTGATCAACGAAATCGTCCTTGGCGAAGAGTCCGATGACCGGCTCGATCACGGTCACTACAGCCATTTCGAGTTGTACCTGGACGCGATGCGCGAAATCGGCGCCAGCACGGCGGCCGTGGAGCGCTTCGTCGCCCTGCAAAAGGAAGGCGTGAGCTACGACGTCGCCCTGCAAAGCGTGGACGTCGACCCGGCCGCATCGAACTTCGTCCGGCACACCTTGCACACCGCGCTGTATGCGCCGGGGCACAGCGTTGCCGCGGCGTTTTTGCATGGCCGTGAAAGCGTCATTCCGCAGATGTTCCAACGCATTCTCGACGATTGGGGCATAGGCATCGAACAGGCGCCGACCTTTCGTTACTACCTGGAGCGGCACATCGAAGTCGACTCCGAAGACCACGGCCCCGCCGCCGAAACACTCCTGGCACGCTTGGTCGATGGCGATCCGCAACGACAAGAAGACGTCTACGCCGCAGCCATCGCCGCTGTGGAAAGCCGTATCGCACTGTGGGACGGCTTGCGCCTGAGCATGCGTGAATCGGTCGCCGAGGTGAGCGCATGAACGCCGCCGACTACCAATCCTTCGCCGACGCCTGGGAAAACCGCGCGACTATCCGTACACGTCCGCGGCGCATGGTCGAAAACGACGACAAACTGATCTATCCCTTGAGCCGCCAACCGCTGGTACTGAGCGAAACCTTTGTCCGCGAATGCCCGGAGCAACGCGACTTCGCATTGGTGCAGACGCTCTACAAGTTCATCAACGACGTGGTGATTTTCGAAACCGAAATCGTCGACAAGACCGCCCGCAGCATCGCCAAGAATCGCTTCGCCGTGCCCTTCCCGTTCGCCTGTCGCTATGACGCCATGACCGTGGTGGTGGATGAGGATTACCACGCGCTGGTGGCGATGGATTTCATGCAGCAGACCGTGGCCATGACCGGCATCACGCCGATCGAACTGCCGCATGAAATCGAGCTGAGCCGGGCAATTCCTGCAGCGCTGGCGCTGGCACCGGAACATCTGCGCAGCGCCGTTGAGCTGATCTGCGTGGCCATCGCGGAAAGCACCGTGACCAACGACGTCGCGGCATTCGCCAAGGACGACACGGTCAAGCAATCGATCAAGGGCCTGATGGCTGACCACTTGCTGGACGAGGGCCGTCACTCGGGGTTCTGGTCACGGCTGGTACGGATCTATTGGCACTCGGCAAACGAAGACGACCGCCAATTGATCGCGAAGATTCTGCCGGTATTCATCGCTCACTACCTGACTAACGACATTCAGAAATCGTTCGATTTCCGGTTGATCGAACACCTGCACATCAGCGATGCCGCCAAGGCCGCACTCAAAGGCGAAGTGGCAGGCCTGGCCTTCCCGATCAATCGCCATCACCCGCTGGTTGCCAACATCGTGCGGTTTTTCCGCAGCAGTTCGCTGCTCGATTCACCGTGCGTGCAAGACGCCCTGAGCGACTACCTGATCTAGCCGAGGAGAACATCATGAGACGTCTCGACATTCTGCTCATCGGTCAAAGCCAGGCCTTGAAAGAGCTGGCGCTGGAGCTGGAACAACACGGCCATGCGCTGACGCAATTGAGCGACAGCCACACCTTGAACGAACAAACGGTCGGTAACGTCGAGCTGCTGATCGACGACGGCAGCCTGGCCATCCCGGCGCAACGTCTGCGCGACCAGGGCGAGTGCGCACAGCTGAGCGTGCGCCTGGGTCTGGGGCCAAAAGACGCCAGCGGCCTGCCACCCATCGATGTGCTGTGCAGCTACATATCGAGCGGCGACCAGCGACTGATCGCTCGCGTCCCCGTCGCCGACGAAGCCTCTGGTAATGGCCAGGCGCTGCGCCTGAGGGTCATCGCTGAATTGGTTGACCGCGTGGCGCTTGAGGTCAGCCGCTTTTCCCGCGATGCCGAGTACTTCATACACGCTGCAACGGCCACGCCCGGTCGTCATCAGCGTGAAGAAAGCTTGTTGACGCTGGAGAGTCTGGCCTATTCCCACCGGCTAAACCTCAACGCGCAACCGCAGCTGCTGCAACTCGGGCAAATCCCGATGATCGAGCGGCTCGAACAGAGTTTCAAAACCTTCCGTGAACGCCCGGCGCTGCACATTGCCGGTGAGGTGCTCAGCTATAGGGACTTGCACACCCAAAGCCTGGCAATCCAACAACGGCTGCTGCCATTGATCGAGCAGTACCGGACAGTTGAGGGACCGGTGGTCGTGGGCATTTGCCTGCCGAAATCCAGTGCATTGTTCGCCGGCATTCTGGCGATCCTCGGCAGTGGCGCGGTGTACCTGCCACTCGAACCCAGCCATCCGCTGCAACGTCAGCAGTACATCCTGGAGAACGCCGGCGCCGTGCTGTTATTGCACGATGGCCAGCACCCGCTGAGCAATGAGATGCCCGGGCTCGACATCAGTGGTATCGACGCCCGCGAGGCGAATCCAGGCTTGCCGCTGATGCGCCAGCGCCCCGGCAGCCAGGCGCCGTGTATGGCGCTCTACACATCGGGCACTACCGGTCATCCCAAAGGCGTGTTGCTCAGCCAGAACAATCTCGGGCACTTCACCGCGTGGTATGCCGATTACGTCGGGCTGACGGAACAGAGTCGGGTACTGCAGTTTTCATCGCTGAGTTTCGACTCCTCGTTGATCGATATTTTCCCGGCGTTGATCCAGGGCGCCCAACTGATCGTACCCAACGACGACCAACGTCGTGACCCGCTGCAACTGGTCGAGTTGATCCGTCATCATCAGCTCAGCCACGCGTTTCTTCCGCCTGCGCTGCTGAGCATTCTGCCGCTGGAGCAGTTGCGCGACCTTGCGCATGTGATGACCGGCGGCGACGTCTGCGAACCCCATGTGATCAAGCAACTGACCCAGCAAGGCAAGCTCTACAACCTGTATGGCCCGACCGAAGCCACAGTGCTGATCACCGCCCGACAACTGCAAGTCGGTGACAGCAATCGCAGCCTCGGGGCACCGATTGCCAACAGCCAGGTGCTGATCCTCGACGAGGACTTTCAGCCCGTGGTCGAGCAGACCGTCGGTGAGCTGTACATCGTCGGTCCGGGGGTGTGCCTGGGCTATTTGAACAACCCGCAGCAGACCGCCGAGCGCTACCTGCAATTGCCCCTGCCGGGCGGCCAAAGTTTGCGTGCCTATCGCACCGGCGATATGGCGAAGTGGACCGCCGACGGCATCGAGCTCTGTGGACGGCGAGACAATCAGGTGAAGATCCGCGGCTATCGGGTCGAGCCGGAGGAGATCGAGCGCTGCCTGCGCGACAGCCAGTTGTTCCGCCAGGTGGCCGTAGTGATCGACAGTCATCGACGGATTCTGGCGTTCCTCGCACAACCCCAGGAAGACCAGCCAGGCGTAGCGCGCGAAGCGCTGAAAGCTCACGCCCAGCAGTTCTTGCCGGACTACATGCAGCCCATTGCCTGGACTGAATTGGCGAACATGCCTTTCGCCAGTAACGGTAAAGTCGATCGCCGGGCGCTGCTGGCGATGCCGGTCAGTGTCCTCGAAAACCTTCAGCGTCGGTTACCGGAATCCACCGATGAGGCACAACTGCTGGAGCTCTGGGCCGATCTGCTGGAGTTGCCGGCAGGCGACATTTCCACCGACGAAAACTTCTTCAATCTGGGCGGGCACTCGATCCTGTTGTCGCGCATGTTGCTGCAAATACGCGAGCAGTTCGGACGCAGTATCTCGATCAACCGCTTCATCGAAGTCCCGACCATCGCCAGGCTCGCCACGCTGGTCAGAGGTTCTGCGGGCGAAGAAGTGCTCAGCGAAAAAGCCCTGGCCGATGCCTTCCGCGAGCTCGATGTACAGCCCTTGCCGGTCAGCCGGATGGGCGATGTGCACAAGGTCATCGTCACCGGTGCCAACAGCTTCGTCGGCGTACATATCGTCGAGGCGCTGCTGGCCTGGGGCGCCAGCGAAGTCGCGTGCCTGGTGCGTGACAGTGCCGGGCAAAGCGCTGCGCAGCGCTTTGCCGAGTCTCTGCGTGAAAACCGCCTGGAACATCTGGACCTGACTCGGGTGCAGGTCTACGCGGCGGACATCACGCAACCGGCACTGGGCCTGGCGCCAGAGGTGTATGAGCAACTGGATCGGGAGTTCGGCGCGTTGGTGCACAACGCCGCCAACGTCAACCACGTACTCGATTACGAGTCGTTGGCCCGAGATAACGTCGAGCCGATTTTCGAATGTTTGCGGCTCTGCGAAGGGCGCAGCAAGAAGATCTTCAATTTCGTCTCCACGCTGTCGGCCTCCAGCACCATCGACGCCGAGGGGCGAGTGCTCGAACAACCCGCCGCGCAGACCCCGCCGATCTACATCAAGAACGGCTACAACCTGTCCAAATGGGTCGGCGAACGGATCCTTGAGCGCGCTCGCGAGCGAGGGGTGCGGGTCAACCTCTACCGACCAGGCAACATCAGTTTCAACAGCCTCACCGGCGTCTGCCAGCCGCACAAGAACCGTCTGATGCTGATGCTCAAAGGTTCGATCCAACTCGGCCAGGTGCCGGAGTTCGCACTGAACTTCGACTTGATGCCGGTGGACTTCCTCGCGCGCTTCATCGCCTTTCACGCCAGCCGTTATCAGCCCGAACAGGCGGTGTTCAACCTGCACAACCCCGAACCGCTGAGCTGGGACGCCTACGTCGCTTCGTTCCGCGAGGCCGGCCGCGAGTTTCAAATGGTCAGCGTCGCCGACTGGCAACAGCAACTGGGTCGGGTCGACAGCGATAACGCGTTGTTTGGCGTGCTGGGTTTCTACCTCAACGGCTTCGAGGAGGACATCGGCGACATCTCGATGATCGGCCACGCCAACGCCCAGGCCGGTGTGCAGCAAATGGGCACGCACTACCCGCAAAAGTCTCCGGCGCTGCTGCGTCGCGGCTGCGACTACCTGAAAGAAATCAACTTCATCTGATTCACCACCCGTAGAAATGGAGCAAGACCATGAGCACTCTGCAACCCGATACCCTGATCAAAAACCCGCACGGCTGCCACGTTGTGTCGTCGGTGGAAATACCCGCCGAGGCGTCGCGGGTTTGGGAAGTGGTCGGCAACTTCGCCGGCTTCGACAAGTTCATCCCGGCGCTGTCGCACATCGAGATGACCGGCGAAGGTGTGTCGTCGCTGCGCAAGAAGTTCTTCAAGGACGGCAACCTGGTCGTCGAACAACTCAACTCCCGCGACGATCAGGCGCTGAGCATGACCTGGACTACCGTTTACAACACCTTGGGCGTTGGTCAGTTGTGGGCTGCCATGAGTGTCGAGCCCCTAAGCGCCGGCAAGTCGCGCGCAACCTGGACCATCATCGCCGAACCCGCCCAGGGCGGCGCAGAAGCAATGCCGGGGTTCAAGGACTTCGTGCAGGGGTTTGCCGATGACTCGATGAGCAATGCGCGCAATCTGTTTGCGTAGGGGATTTTCGCCATAAAAAAACGCGATGAGTCAGACCGACTTCATCGCGTTTTTTGGCATCCATGCAACGGTTTAAATCTTGAAGCTATCCACCAGTTGCTTCAGGCGGTTGGCCTGCAGCGACAAGGCATCGCAATCCTTCAATGTTTCGTTGAGGTTGGCCACGCCCTGCTGGTTCAGCAGGTTGATCTGATTGATGTCACCGTTCAGGGTTTCCACCACTGCCGTCTGCTCTTCCGTTGCGGCCGCAACCGACTGGTTCATGCCGTCGATTTCGGTGATCCGCTGGGTCACGCTGATTAACCGCGCACCGGCCTGATTCGCCACTTCGACGCTTTCCTCACTGGATACCTGGCTGGCATTCATGGTCGATACCGCTTCACGCGAGCCGACCTGCAACGAGGTGATCATCTTGTGAATCTCCTCTGCCGACTCCTGAGTGCGATGGGCCAGGTTGCGCACTTCGTCCGCCACCACCGCGAAACCACGTCCGGCTTCACCCGCGCGCGCCGCTTCGATGGCCGCGTTGAGGGCCAGCAAGTTGGTCTGCTGCGAGATGCCTTTAATCACATCGAGGATGTGCCCGATGTTGTCGGTGCTGGCGTTCAGGGTTTCAATCTGGGTGCACGACAGGCTGATTTTTTGCGACAACTCGGTCATCGCCAAAATGGTTTGTTCCACCACCTGACGACCGTCGTCAGCCTGCTCACTGGCACCGCTGGCGTGTTGCGAAGCGTCCGCTGCGTTACGGGCAATCTCCTGAGTGGCCGCACCCAGTTGGTTGATCGCTGCCGCCACGCTATTGGTCCGTGCGCTTTGCTCATCGGAGCCGATGATCGAAGCATTAGACGACGCCATGACCCGTTGCGACAGGTCATGTACCTGGCGCGTGGCCGACGACACTTCGGAAATCGACGCGTGAATCCGCTCCACGAACTGGTTGAAGGCACCGCCCAATTCACCAAACTCGTCTTTGCTTTCAACCACCAAACGGCGAGTCAAATCGCCTTCGCCTTGAGCGATGTCCTGCATCGCACGGCCCATGGTGGTCAGTGGACGCATCAGCACTTGAATCAACAGACTCAGCAGCACGGCAATTGCGGTCACCGCGATGAACATCGCAATCAGGGCCGACGTGCGGAATTTGCTCAGTGGCGCATAAGCCTTATCCCTATCGATCGTCAGGCCGATGTACCACTCAGCATTCGGCAAGCCGGTAACCGGGGTAAAGGACAGGATGCGCGCCTGCTTGTTCAGGAGCACTTCCTGATTCCCCCGCTCGATGCGTACGTTCGAGCCTGGGTAGATGTCCTTGAGGTTCTTCATCACCTGGTCTTTGTCCGGGCTGACGATCACCTGGCCGTCAGCACTGACCAGGAACGCATGACCGATACCGCCGAAGTCCACCGAGTTGATGATCTTCACCAGGGTTTCCAGACTCAGGTCACCACCGACGACGCCAAGCAGTTCACCGTTCTTCTTCACCGGCATGGCGATCGTCACCACCAGACCGCCAACAGCGGCCATGTAGGGCGGCGTAAGCATGGTTTTGTCGGCAGCTACGGCCTGCTTGTACCAAGGGCGCTGACGTGGATCGTAACCATCGGGCATTTTGGCGTCAGGACGTTGGGTAAACACGCCATTGGACTGACCGACGTAGGTGAACTGGAAATTCGAGGTGAAGGCAGGCTGGTCGACCAGCCCGGCAAAGTCTGCGTTGGCACCTTGGTGCGCGACGTTCTGGGCGAGGTTTTCCAGTACCAGGATTCGCCCACTCAGCCAGTTCTGGACGCTGCTGGCCGTCAGATCGCCGGCTTGCTGGACGGAGGAGTCGAGGTTTTGCTGGATGGTATTCCGCTGCAGGTAGTCGTTGTACAAAGTGAACAACGCAAAAGCCAGAACCACTACGCCTGAAGCGGCCAAAAGGATTTTATGGCTGAACTTGAGATTCATTTCATGGGACTTCTTATGCAAGGAGTGGGGATGCGTTCCGGGTGCAACATTCCATGTGACGCCGTAGACCGTTCTAAGGCGGCTCTACTTTGGTGCACGCATGTCTCACCAGTCTTTCGGCACAGATCCGAGAAAACTTAGGCTTTTATGCAAAACGCACGGCTTTCCCTGCATGAACCCGCTAAATGGTGTGCTAGAGCTTCAACCTACGTTTTTTTGATGACGCTTGATCATGCAGCACAGGCGCTCTGCACCAATCACCGCGCAGGAGGGCGAGGCGGCAGGGTCTTCGCGGGAAGCTTCAAGCTTTTGCGGCCTCTGAAATGACAAAACCCCTGTCTGCGTAAGCAGACAGGGGTTTCGGAATTCAATCTTGACGATGACCTACTCTCACATGGGGAAACCCCACACTACCATCGGCGATGCATCGTTTCACTGCTGA
>NZ_JAHMSC010000031.1:0-24479 GCF_018986375.1 Pseudomonas sp. CVAP#3 | reverse complement strand
TGCACGCCGCAAATTCCAAGATAGCCATAGATCCCCACCTTTAAAAATGTGGGGTTCATGGAGCGCTTACGAAATTACGCGCTGCGCTTGACAGATAAGAGGTCACGATGTTCCAGCCCACGCGGCCATTGGTCAGGTGGTCCAGGGTGCTGAAACGCCGGGCATGGGTGAAGGGGTGTTCATAGCTGGTGGTGACCGTGACGCCGAACGCGAGGTTGTCCGTTACCGCGGCCAAGGCGGGAATGATCATCAGCGGGTCGTTGGCCGGCGCTTCCACAGCCCATTTCATCGCGGCATCGGCATTGCCACCAAAGACGTCGTAGAAACCCAGCACGTCGCCGAAGAACAACATATCGAGGTTAGCCTGGTCGGCAATGCGCGCCAGGTTCGACCAGTAGCCCAGGGAGTTGATTGCCAGACGCTCGTCGGCTGGGTGCGTCCAGAGGCTCGGAGCACCGCCGCAGCCCACGCTGGCTTGTTCGTAGAGTGCAAACAGCAGAGGTTTTGCATCGGACATCATCGCTCCAGAGAAAGTAAAAGTAGTTGAAGGGGCGGATTCACCTTTGGTGCTTGAACCCTTTGTCGAAATGTCGCTCAAGGCGCACCTGGATCAGTTCCGGGCCGATGGAGAACAGCCAAGAGATGACGACTGCGGTGGTGAGCATTTCGATATAGCGATAAGAAGATTGGCCATGCGACTGCGCCAGAAACATATAGATTGAAACGTACTATAAAATCTATGTGTACTTCTTTTGTGGAATAACAAGCTTGTATCGAGCTATATCAAGTGGCTGACCTCAAACGCTCAATTTGCTGTCAAGAATCGAACCTAAGCTAATGCAAAAAAGATATTTATTAGCGGTTTTTAAGATCGTTTAGCTTCAACAGGACGCCAGGCTGAACGCGCTCAGTCAATTCACATGGGAGTGAACCATGCCGCACACACGGGACATCACCACCTTACCGACCCTGGATCTTTCATTGCTCGATGGCAGTCCGGTGCAGCGTCAGGCGTTTCTTGACGATCTGCGCCACGCCGCACGGGATGTCGGATTCCTCTACCTGACCGGCCACGGCATCGACAGCATCTTGTTGAAGCAGGTGCAGGAGCATGCCCGACAGTTCTTTGCCCTGCCGGACCACGAGAAGGCGGCAGTTGGCATGATCAACTCGCCACATTTTCGCGGTTATAACCGTGCGGCTTCGGAGGTCACTCGCGGCAAGCCTGACCTGCGCGAGCAGTTCGATCTGGGTGCCGAGAGGGAGGCTTTGCCGCTCGACCTGAACAGCCCGCTCTGGGCACGTCTGCAAGGCCCCAATCAATGGCCGGCCTCACTGCCGACACTCAAACCCTTGCTGCTGGATTGGCAGCAAGCCATGACCCGCATGTCGTTGCGCCTGCTGCGTGCCTTCGCCCAGGCGCTGTCGCTGCCGCAGGAGGCTTTCGATCAGTTGTACGGCGACAAGCCTAATGAACACATCAAACTGATGCGTTATCCAGGGCGGGCGCCAGACGAAAGTAATCAAGGCGTGGGGGCTCACAAGGATTCGGGATTCCTGAGCTTCCTGCTGCAGGATCACCAGGCCGGCCTGCAAGTCGAGATCGAGGAGGGGCGCTGGATCGACGCGCTGCCTCGGGACAACACCCTGGTGGTGAACATCGGCGAATTACTGGAACTGGCCACCAACGGTTATCTGCGCGCCACGGTGCATCGGGTGCTGTCGCCACCCAAGGGCAGCGAGCGCTTGTCGATTGCGTTTTTCCTTGGTGCGCAACTGGACGCGGTGATGCCGCTTTACCCCTTGCCCGCGGCGTTACTGCGTGAAGCGCGGGGCCCGGCCAGTGATCCTGACAATCCCTTGTTTCGTGACGTGGGCTGGAACTACCTCAAAGGCCGCCTGCGCTCCCATCCCGACGTTGCCCAGCGTTACTACGCCGATGCACTGATCCCCAAGGCCCTGAGTGCCTGACCCCATCATTTGATCAAGGACTATGAGCATGTTCAAAAAAACAGGATTGACCCTGGCAGTGCTGGGCGGGCTGGTTGCTTCTTTCAGTGTCCTGGCCCTGGAGCCGTTGCGAGTGGCAGCGGACCCCGTACCGCATGCGCAAATTCTGGCGTACGTCCAGAAGATCGACCCCCAGCTGAACCTCAAGGTCATCGAGATCGCCAATGGCGTGAACTCTAATGAGTTGCTGGTGCATGGCGACGTAGATGCCAACTACTTCCAGCACTTGCCTTACCTGAAGTCTCAGGAACAGGCTCTTGGCGAAAAACTCGAGGTGGCTGCGACGGTGCACATCGAGCCGCTGGGGATCTATTCCCATCGGCACAAAAGCTTCGCCCAAGTGCCACAAAAAGGCACGGTAGCCGTCCCCAACAACGTCACCAATCTCAGTCGCGCCCTGTACCTGCTTCAGGACAACGGTCTGATAAAACTCAAGGCAGGCTTCAACGACCCGGCCACCGATCAGGCGACGCCCAAGGACATCGCCGAGAACCCGAAACAGCTGAAGATCCTCGAAATCGAGTCGCCGCAGATTCCCCGCGCCCTGGATGACGTGGACCTTGCGGTGATAAATGGCAACTATGCGCTGGAAGCCGGTTTGGTGCCGGCCAAGGATGCACTGGGGCTGGAAAAGGCCGAGCACAACCCGTACGCCAATATCTTGGTGACCACGCCCACGTTGCGGGACGACCCACGGATCAAGCAACTGGCCAAAGACCTGACTTCGCCTCAGGTGGCCAAGTTCATCACTGACAACTTCTCGGGATCGGTGATCCCGGTTACGGTGGCGGACAGCAAGCCATGATCATCGTCGAGCAGTTGAGCAAAACCTACGCGTCAGGGCAGGCTCCTGCACTGGATCAGGTGTCCTTGAGCATTCCCGATGGAGCGATCTACGGGATTCTGGGGCGCAGCGGTGCGGGTAAATCGACGCTGCTGCGTTGCCTCAATCTGCTCGAGCGCCCCAGTTCCGGGCGCATTTTTCTGGACGGCGAGGACCTGACAGCCCTTTGCGACATCGAATTGCGCCGGCAACGCCAGCGCATCGGCATGATCTTTCAAGGCTTCAACCTGCTGCATTCGCGCAACGTCTTCGACAACATCGCCGTACCCCTGGAAATCGCTCGCGTCAGTAAAGAGCAGCGTCATTCACGAGTAAGAGAGCTGCTGGATCTGGTGGGCTTGAGCGATAAAGCGCGGGCGTTTCCCTCCCAGCTGTCCGGCGGGCAGAAACAGCGGGTGGGAATCGCCCGGGCGTTGGCGGCGCGACCGGCTTATCTACTGTCGGATGAAGCCACCAGCGCCCTGGACCCGGAAACCACGGCCTCGATTCTTGAATTGCTGCGCGACATCAATCGTCAACTGGGGCTGACCATCGTGCTGATCACCCATGAGCTGGATGTGGTCAAGTCCATTTGTGGTCACGCGGCGTTACTGGCCCACGGCCGGTTGGTCGAGGCGGGGCCTATCGCACACCTGTTGGCAAACCCGGAATCAAGTCTCGGTCGCTCACTGCTGCCGGGTTACAGTGCGCCCTTGGGCAACGATACCCTGGCCTTGGAGCTGAGCTTTTTCGACAGTCTTCTGGCCACCCCCGTGCTCAACGAATTAGTGCAGCAGCAGGGCGTCGAGGTGAACTTGCTGGCCAGTGGCGTCGAGTCCATCGGCGGGCGGCGGGTCGGGCGTTTGCGCGTGGCTTTTAGTCATACCGGCGATAAGCTGAAATTGACTCGGGTGCTGGCCTTTCTCACGCAGCGCGGTGTCAGGGTGGAGCGCTCATGAACCGTACCATCGACTGGAACGAGATACTCCAACTGGTGCTCAACGCGACGGGCGAAACCCTGTACATGGTCTTGCTGGCGGGATTCTTTACCCTGCTGATCGGCTTGCCTCTGGGCGTGTTGCTGGTCATCAGCCGCCACGGTGGTCTGTACCCGATGCCCAAGCTCAACAAAGGCCTGGGTGGCCTGGTCAACCTTGGTCGCTCGTTACCCTTCGTGGTGATGCTGATTGCCTTGATCCCGCTGACCCGGTTGATAGTCGGCACGACACTGGGCAGCACCGCCGCGGTGGTGCCGATCACCATTGGCGCTTTTCCGTTCTTTGCCCGTATCGTCGAGAATGCCCTGGACGAAGTCGACAAGGGCCGGATCGAAGCCATCCTTGCCATGGGGGGAGATATTCGCCATGTGATCTTCAAGGTGCTGCTGCCCGAAGCGCTGCCCGCGTTGTTGGCGGGCATCACCTTGACCCTGGTGATGCTGATCGGGTTTTCTTCCATGGCTGGCGTCATTGGTGGCGGTGGTCTGGGGGATCTGGCGATCCGCTACGGCTATCAACGCTTCAACAACCAGGTGATGGTTGCCACCGTGGTCGTGCTGGTGATCCTGGTCCACGGCGTGCAGAGCCTCGGCGACCGCTTGGTGCGCTCTTTGGCTCATCGACGTTGAACTCGACATCCTCAAGCCCGATGTGCACCAATTCAGATCAGGTTCCCGGGTATTGCGCAATGATCTGATCGGTGCCCGCTTTAGTCAGGCCGACAATCTGATAAGCGTCGTGCTTGCCATCAACTTCCATCCCTGGCGAACCTGCCGGCATTCCGGGTGCAGCGATCCCGACCAGGTCATCGCGTTTGCTCAGCGCAATTATTTGCTCAGCGGGTACATGACCCTCAACAAACTTCCCGTTGAACAGTGCGGTGTGGCAAGACGAGAGTCGTGGAACAACACCAAGGTGCTGTTTAACCGCGCTCATGTTGGTTTCCAGATGATCAATGACGGTGAAACCGTTGGCCTCAAGGTGCTGAATCCACTGCTTGCAGCACCCGCAGTTTGCGTCTCGATGAACATCGATGGTCAGGGCTTGAGCTGCGTGAGCCGTTGAACCAATGAACAGTGCTGCGAATGTTGCGATGCGTAATGCTCGCAGGCGGAAGTTACTTTGCATGGCTATTTTCCTTGGCCTCGGCAGCGGTGTGAACCTTCGGCGAAGCAACAGAAGTCTCATCCGGGGTTTCGGTACTCGCTGCATGGGCGTGCGTGATGTTGAGGATGTTGCTCAGGCAAATGCCTCAGAACCACATCCGAATACCGGCTACAAATCGAGCCTCATTGGTCTTTTGACCTTCGTCTTCGGCCAGGTCGGCGGTCTTGCCGTAGGAGCGATTCCAGGACACCCCGATATAGGGGGCAAACTCACGGACAATTTCATAGCGCAAACGCAAGCCCACTTCGGTGTTCGCCAAGCCTGAGCCAATGCCGCGCTGAGGGTCGTTTTTCCCGTAGAGATTCGCCTCGGCGGTCGGCTGCAAGATCAGGCGATTGGTGAGCAGAATGTCGTAGTCACCCTCGAACCGAGCGGCAGTCTGGCCGTTCTCGCCGATGTAAGCAGTCGCTTCGGTTTCGAAGTTGTAAAGGGCCATCCCCTGAATACCAAGAGCCCCCCATGTCTGCGGTGATCCGGGTTTGAAGTCTTGGCGGACACCGGTGACGACATCCCACCATGGACCGATCGAGTGCCCCCAAAGCGCCTGGAGTTCGGCGCTCTCGGTTACGCCGTTGGTCCGTTCACCTTCCGAACGCAACCACAGGCGATCGACGTCTCCACCGATCCATCCCTTTGCATCCCAGCTCAGTGCACTGCCGTTGTCGGCATCCTGGTATTCGAACTTATCAAGCAGGACGAAGGCGTTGAGTTTCTTGTCGTGGACGCCATGACCAGCCACCGGTGGAAAGGCGGCTGCACGATCAGCGTCGGTCAGTACGGGAATGGGGGTACGACTCGTGGTGGTCGCTCCTGAGTCCATGCTCTCCATACCGTCCATTTGGCCCTGGTCCATGTTCATCTTGCTGTGATCCATGGCCCCCATCTTGTTATGGTCCATGGTTCCCATCGAACCATGAGCCATCTCTTCAGCTGCGTTGGCCACGGCAAAGAAAGCAGGACTGACGGAGACCGCCAGTGCAATCAGGGCTGGGCGTAAAAGCTTACTGGTCATGGTCTCAAGCTGCCTTTTTGGATTTTTGCTCATAACCCGTCTCCTTTACTCATCAACCCGTACTTCACGGAACATGCCCATTTCCATATGGAACAGCAGGTGGCAGTGATAAGCCCAGCGACCCAGGGCATCGGCGGTGACTCGGTAGCTGCGTTTGGTTCCGGGGGGCATGTCGATCGTGTGTTTGCGTACCATGAATTTGCCGTTCTCATCCTCAAGATCACTCCACATGCCGTGGAGGTGGATGGGGTGAGTCATCATCGTGTCGTTTACCAGCGTGATGCGTAGGCGCTCGCCATACTTGAGGCGCAACGGTTCGGCATCGGAGAACTTGATGCCGTTGAACGACCACGAGAATTTCTCCATGTGACCGGTCAGATGCAGCTCAATGGTGCGATTGGGTTCGCGGCCGTCAGGATCCTGGAAGGTACTTTTCAGGTCGGAATAGGTGAGCACACGACGGCCGTTGTTGCGTAAGCCAATGCCAGGATCGTTGAGCTTCGGCGTTGGGCTCATGGCTTGCATGTCAACCAAGGGGTTGTTGGTTTCGGAGGCCGGGTGAGTCTGCATTTCTCCACCCATGCCAGCCATTCCCGACATATCACCATGGTCCATCCCAGCCATTTTGCTGTGATCCATGCCGGCCATACCGCCCATTCCCATGTCATCCATGGTCAAAAGAGGGCGGGGATCGATCGCCGGAACAGGCGCCTTCAACCCTTCGCGTACCGCCAGGGTTCCGCGTGCATAACCGGTTCGATCCATGGACTGGGCGAATATGGTGTAAGCCTCCTGGCTGGAAGGCTCCACGATCACGTCATAGGTTTCTGCGGTGGCGATGCGAAACTCATCGACGCTGACCGGGTTGACGTGTTGGCCGTCGGCAGCCACAACAGTCATTTTCAAACCCGGGATACGGACGTCGAAATAGCTCATGGCCGAACCGTTGATGAAGCGCAGGCGCAGCTTCTCGCCCGGTTTGAAAATCCCGGTCCAGTTGCCATTGGGGGCCTGGCCATTCATGAGATAGGTGTAAGTGTCCCCACTGACGTCTGCAAGATCGGTGGGGTTCATTTTCATCTCGGCCCACATCTTCCGATCGGCCACCGCCGCGGACCAGCCTTGTTTGCTGACATCGTCGATGAAGTCGCCAACAGTCCGTTTGCGGTGGTTGTAGTAGTCCGATTGCTTCTTGAGCTTGGCCATGACACGACCAGGATCTTCATCGGTCCAGTCGGTCAGCATCACCACGTAATCGCGGTGGTATTGAAAAGGCTCGGGCTCTTTCGAGTCGATCACGATTGGACCGTAAACGCCTACCTGTTCCTGAAAACCCGAGTGGCTGTGGTACCAGTACGTACCGTTCTGATGAACCTTGAATGTGTACTCGTACATGCCATCGGGGGCGATGCCATGGAAGCTCAAGCCAGGTACACCGTCCATGTTGGCCGGCAGGATGATCCCGTGCCAATGGATAGAAGTATCCTGGTCCAGGCGGTTTTTCACCCGCAGTGTGACCGTTTCTCCTTCGCGCCAGCGCAGCAGAGGCCCGGGCAACGTGCCGTTGATGGTCATGGCTGTGCGCGGCGAACCGGTGATGTTTACCGGTGTTTCACCAATAAACAGATCAAATTCGTTGCCGCTCAGTACGCTCGGCAGGCCCGGGCTGGTGACTGCCCATACAGGCGTACGCCACAGGCCAAGGCCGCCAAGAATTCCACCCGCGGCCAGGCCTTTGACGAACGTCCGCCTAGAGGTTTTGGAGTGCATGCCGTTTATGTCCAATCAATCAAAAGGGGAGCTGTGCGAAACAACCGGTGAGTTGCTCATACAGGTTGAAGGCACTCTCTCGGGAGTTCGTATTAGTCCCGGATGAGCTTCGCCCGCCGATGCCAGAGACGAATTGATACGGCAAGCGAGCCCGGAAATTGCCACATTTGAACCACCGCAGTGATTACATTTCTGTCAGCTTGGAATGCACCAAACCCTTCAGCAATTCTTGTGGTCCAGCTCTTTGGTTTTGCTTTCTGCGACGGGAGGTTGGGTGCCTTGGGTTTGGGCTACTTGGTACGCTTGCATTGAGTTCTGTCTGGCAGCTTCCATGCGTTCGAATACGCGATCACTGCCGCCTTCGGCCATCGCTAGAGAAGAGACAGTCAAGGTCGCGATGATAAGCAAGGTTTTGACAGATTTCATTTGGGTATCCTTGGATGAGTGTTGTTTACCCCTTTGAGTCCACATCAGGATGATGATTCTTGGGGCTGAGCGTTTGGCTCGATACAACTTTAAAACTCGCCTCCTGTCAGAAGCCTTAAGTGAGCATTACCGTTGTGTCAGGTTGTAACTTTCTTCTTGAACCTATGGGTAAACAGAATGCAGGTGCACGTCATGATGCCCAGCCTGGATGGCTGGGCAGTCCTTATTCAGGGCAAAGAGCCACTCCAAAGCTGACTGAAATGTAATCGCACGGCCTGCATTCATGTGGCATCGTGTAGTCGCACTATAACGCTGGAGTCTTGGCCAAGTTCCCCGTGTTCAGTACTTACCAGGACGTGGAATACGCTGAGTATTCGTCTGTGGTTTTAACAAAAATCAAGAAATAAAAACTGGATCTTCCCCCCACCAAACCTCGAACCAACAGCTCATGCTGTGAGGAGTCTTGCATGTCATTCCTTAAAACCACCACCGTAGCGGCTGTACTGACCGCTGGTTTGCTTCTGAGTGCAGTTGCTCAAGCACATCCAAAACTTCTTTCCTCCACTCCAGCAGAAAGTTCGGATGCAGCGGCCCCTTCGAAAATTGAACTGCACTTTTCCGAGAACCTCACGACTCAGTTCTCCGGTGCAAAACTGATCATGACCGATATGCCAGGCATGCCGAACTCTCCAATGGGCGTTAAGGCCGGCGTCGCGGGTGGCAGTGATCCGAAAACGATGGTTATTACGCCCGCATCACCATTGACCACGGGTACTTACAAAGTCGAATGGCGTGCCGTCTCTTCGGACACTCACCCGATGACCGGCAACTTTTCTTTCAACGTGAAATGATTCATGAGCGACTCAATAAACATCGTGGTTCGTTTTGCTCTTTATTTCGACCTGATGCTGTTATTCGGCTTGGCCATTTTTGGCTTATACAGCCTCAGGGGAAAGGAAAGAGTATCGGGCACGGCCTTGAATTTTGAGTCGCTTCTTTATGGTGCTTCTGTTGCAGGCGTAGCCCTGTCCCTGGCCGCCATGTTGTTGCTTGCGAAAGCAATGAGCGGTGTGTCGGGGTTTATGGAGCTACATCACCCTATTTTTCAAATGGTCCTCATGGGGACTGACGTCGGGTTGACCTGGATGGTCCGAATAGCTGCTCTGGTGATGGCAATTATTGGCGTCGCATTGAATAAGCGCTTCCCGACACTCAGCCTCTGGATCGTCACCGCATGTGGAGCCATTGCATTGGCCACCCTGGCGTGGACAGGACATGGTGCTATGGATGAAGGTGGCCGTCGTTATTGGCATTTCATCAGCGATATCTTCCATCTTTTAGCCGCAGGTGGTTGGCTGGGTGCTCTCGCGGCGTTCGCTCTACTGCTGCGTTTGAAATCACTGAAGGGCGAGCAAGAGGCACGAATGCTTGCTCGGGTACTGACTGGATTTGAATCGGCTGGCGCGGTGATCGTAGTGATCCTGAGCATCACCGGCGTAGTGAATTACCTGTTTATCGTAGGTCCAACCCTCGATGAGGTGATGCTGAGCACTTATGGGATATTGCTGTTCCTGAAAGTCCTGCTATTTTCCGGAATGATCGTACTGGCCATTCTCAATCGTTTTCATCTGAGCCCGCTATTAGAGCGATCAGTTCGACAGGGAGAGTATTCAGTCGCGGTCAACGCTTTGCGGCGTAGCATGACTTTTGAGTTCTCAATGGCAGTAGTCATAGTGTGTCTTGTCGCTTGGTTAGGAACGTTGAGCCCGGGAGTGGAGATGAACGCTGCATAGTGGTTGATATCAATCAATGAAGGCGTTTAAAACTGGCAGAGGTTAAGGCCAGTATTAATACACGCTAAATTGACAGAAGTATCGAGACGATCTTTTGCAAGGTAACGGCATGAGACACATGACTGTACCGGGCAAAAGGTCGTTTTTTATTGCCGCACATCTTTGTGTCAGACAGGCATTCCAATGAGTGAGGCCAGGGGGGAGCAAAGCCCCCCTGGCCAATTACGGTCAAGGCATTTCCGGCAGTTCTTGAGGACGCAAATCAAACACCAGCACTTCGGCATCCACACCGTTGTTCAAGGTCAGCGCCTGTTCATCGCGAACCCGCACGCCATCGCCTTCCTGCAATTGCAGGCCGTTGAGTTCGACCTTGCCCCGGGCCACATGCACATAGGCGTAGCGATTGGCGGCGAGCGTGAGGCTGGCGCTTTCCTTGCCGTCGATCAGGCTGGCATAGACCCGGGCGTCCTGACGCACCCGCAGCGAACCATTGGCCCCATCGGGGGAGATGATCAGTTGCAGGCGACCGCGTTTTTTCTGCGTGCTGAAGTGCTCTTGCTGATAACGCGGTTTGGCGCCGCTGACGTCCGGTACGATCCAGATTTGCAGGAAGTGCACCGGCCGGTTCGCCGAGTGGTTGTACTCACTGTGAGCCACGCCGCTGCCGGCGCTCATCAATTGCACATCGCCGGGGCGGATCACCGAACCTGTGCCTAAAGTGTCCTTGTGTTCCAGGGCGCCTTCGAGCACATAGGAGAAAATTTCCATGTCCCGGTGTGGGTGCTGACCGAAACCTTTTCCGGCCGCCACCCGGTCATCGTTGATCACCAGTAGGTCGGAAAAACCCTGCTCCCGAGGATTGCGGTAGTTGGCAAACGAAAAGGTATGGAACGACTTCAACCAACCGTGATTGGCCGCGCCGCGATCAGAGGCTTTGCGAAGGGTCAGCATGATGAAATCTCCTGTTTGGGACGAGAGTTCGTCCGAGTGAGGAGAAGGTTAATGTTTATCAGTGGGTGCAATAAGTAGATGGAAATTGAAATACTGTCTCGATCAGGTTGACAGTTATGTGAGCGGGTTCATGTATTCTTGTTGTTACAAATGGCCATAATGTTCAGCGCTGACGCTACGTTTCCTATTTCTTTGATACCAGTGATTTCCAACCCATGAAAACCGTGGCAATGGTGCTGTTTCCAGACTTTCTCCTGCTTGATATGGCCGGGCCCATGGAGGTGTTTTCCATCGCCAACCGTTATCTGGAACCGGGCGACCGTTATCAGCTGTCGATGATCGGCACCGAGCACGGCTTGCTGCGAGCTTCCAACGGTGTCAGCGTTCAGGCGGATGTGCATATCGATCAGGCGTGCGAGGGCTATGACCTGTTGCTGGTGCCGGGCGGCCCCGGGGCCTACAACGAAAAACATCCACCGTTGCTCGACTGGCTACGGGGCGCCGTCAGTCGGTCGGCCGGTTATGGCTCGATCTGCACGGGGGCGTTCATATTGGGGCATGCGGGTTTGCTGGACGGTTATCGGGTGACGACTCACTGGCATTACACGGAGCGGTTGATTCGCGCCTTCCCCAAGGCAACGGTGAAGACCGATCAGATTTACGTCGAGGATCGCAACCTGATCAGCTCTGGCGGGGTCACTGCCGGCATCGACCTGGCACTGGCGGTGGTCGCTCAGGATCACGGCAAGAAAATCGCCCAGGACGTGGCCAAGGTATTGCTGGTGGTGATGAAACGCCAGGGCGGACAGGCGCAGTTCAGCCCATTGATGGCTGCGGTGGCACCCCAGGAAACGCCGGTGACCCGGGTGCAGAACCATGTGCTCGAACACCTTGATGAAGCTTTCAGCGTCGAACGCATGGCCAGCCTGGTGAACATGAGTGCGCGGCATTTCGCCCGGGTGTTTGCCCGGGAAGTGAACATTACGCCCATGGAGTTTCTGCAAAGCGCGCGTATCGACTGCGCCAGGAACCTGCTGGAAACCAGTGAGCTGCCGCTCAAGACCGTCGCCTACAAAAGTGGCTTCGGCAGCGTGCGGCATATGCGTTTTCTGTTCAGTGAAAAACTCGGCTTGACCCCCACCCAGTACCGCGAACAGTTCAGTTAGAGCTTTGTTGTCCGTCCAGCGCACCGCAATGGCCGTGACGCTCCCTCCATCGCCGTTGTACCGTCACCCATGCCTGCCAAGATACTTGTGGACTCTTGGCAATGGAGGTGCGGGAGCCTGGGCGAACTCGCGCAATGGGTGAGGCAGTACCTGGAGCCGGGCCAGGTTTTCAGCACGTGGATGTGCATGAACAGACTCAGAGATTTAAATAGCAGTGCGGTGCTGCGATTTGGCCCGTACGTGTTTCACGCTCGTCAACGGCTGATCCTGGAAGGTGATCGGCCGCTACGTATGGGCGGACGGGCACTGGATATCCTCCAGGTACTGGTCGAGCGCGCGGGCAACGTGGTCAGCAAGGACGAACTGATTGCCCACGTCTGGCCGACGTCGGTGGTCGAGGAAATCAATCTGCGCGTGCACATTGCTGCCCTGCGTCGGGCTCTCGGTGACGGTCAGAACGGGCAGCGCTACATCGTCAATATTCCCCGGTGCGGTTATAGCTTCATCGCCCCGGTGCAGTGTGAGTTGGACGGTGCGCTTTTCTCGATCGAGACCGTTCAAAAGCACCAGCACAACCTGCCGACACGGATCACGCCAGTGACCGGCCGAGACTCGATCGTTGGCAGTCTGGTCCGGCAATTGCCGGTTCGCCGTTTCATCACCCTGGTCGGCCCGGCCGGCATCGGCAAGACCACGGTGGCCTTGCGTGTGGCCGAACTGCTGTTGCCGCACTATCGCGATGGCGTCTGGATCGTTGATCTGGCGGCAATCGATGACCCAGCGCGGCTCGTCGATTATCTGAGCCAGACTCTTGAACTGGACGTAGGCGTGGATGCACTGGCGCCACGGCATGCCTTGCTGGTGCTCGACAATTGCGAGCACCTGCTCGAACGTTGCCGATCACTGGTGGAAGGTCTATTGGTTTCGGCGCCACGGGTCTCGATCCTGGCCACCAGCCGCGAACCGCTGCGGGCGGCGAGGGAAACGGTCCAGCGATTGCCAGCCCTGGCGGTGCCGCCGATGTCGGCGCTGCAGAGTGTCAGCGAGGTTATGAGCTATTCGGCGGTGCAGTTGTTTGTCAGCCGTGCCCGTGCCCGCCAACAAGGCTTTGCTCTGCGTGAACAGGACCTCAAGGCTGTGCGGGAAATCTGTCGGCGCCTCGACGGTCTGCCCCTGGCCATCGAACTGGCAGCGGCGCAGATCGATGCCCTGGCACTGGTTGGGCTGCGAGCACAACTGGACAACTGTTTTCAACTGCTGACCCAAGGCCGGCGCACCGCTGTGCCACGGCATCAGACGCTCAAGGCCGCGCTGGACTGGAGCTATCAGCGGCTGAGCCCGCTCGAGCAGACCGTACTGCAGGGGCTGGCGGTGTTCAAAATAGCTTTTACGTCGGACGCAGCCATCGGTGTCATCAGTTGTGCGGTGCTGCGGCCCACCAGTCTGGCAGAGGTGATAGAACGGCTGGTGCTGAAATCACTGTTGTCGGTTGAACAGGGCAATGGCATGACACGTTATCGGTTTCTCAACACTACCCGCACTTACGTACTGGAAAAGCTTGAACTGAGCGGACTGCGGCGAGTGTTTGAAATGCGTTATGCCCGCTATCTCAGCCGGGCTCGCTGGGTTTCAGGCCGGCCGGTGTCGCTGCAGCTCGTCGAGCAGACGGCGGACTTTGCTTAGGTCTGGTGTGGCAAAGCCTTCGGTGAATCGGTTGTAGATTGGCGCCAGCAGGTCGTGGGCTTGTTGGAAGCGGCCTTGACGCTGCCAAAGCTCGGCCAGTGATGTGGCAGTGCGCAGTTCCCACGCCAGAGCCCCCTGGGCTTTTGCCACTGCCAGCGCATTGAGCAGCACGGTCTCGGCTGCACTCTGGCTGTTCTCTGCAAGCAGAGCATTCGCTCTGGCCCGAAGGATCTCCGCCGTGCTCCAACCTGCAGCGCCGTTTTCGGCCCGTGCCAGCAATGCGTCATCGACGAAGCCGCTATCCAGGGTGACCATGATTTCCTTGATCAGCCCCGCGCCGGGTTGCGGGTTCGAATGTGCGTTATCGCCATCGATCACCTGTGCATAGTGCCGGGCCCAGTTGTAGAACAGCAGCACCGAATGTTTTTGTGCTTGTTCGAGCAGCAGGCGCAAGAGTTCACGGGCAGTTTGAGTGTCGCCGTTGTAGTGGGCGATCAGGCAGCCGGACAGTGCCAGTGTGTAGCAGATGGACGTGCCATGGTCGATTTCGATCGCAATGTCCAACGCCTGACGGGCAGTGCTCCAGGCCTTTTCCGGATGGCCTTGCAGCCAGAGGATCCGCGCCAGGATCGTCAGCGAGGCGACGCTCTGGTCGTACTGCACGCCAAAGCCACAGGTGAACCGGCTGAGATGTCCGCTCTGGGCCAAGCGCTGAATGACCTGTTCAGCACTCTCCCGTGCCAGTTGCTGATCTCCGGCAAAGTGCAGGGCCAGCACCTGCAAACGGTGTGTACTCAGGGACACAGCGGCGTTGCCTTGCACACCCAGGCGATCGAATTGCTGGCTCTGTTCCAGAGCTGTTTGGTAGTTGCCGCAACTGAGGTTGACCGCCATGTGCCCGGACACGGCCCTGAGCTGACCGGCCACGTCGTTGCAGCGTTCGGCCAGGGTTCTGGCGCTCACAAAGGCTTCGACGGTTTCGGCGGTGCCGCCTTGGGTGTGGTAGCAGGAGCTGCCGAGGGCGAGCTTGAGGGCCATTTTCAGACGAGGGCAGGGCTCGGGCGTCAATTCGAGCAGTGCCAGGGCCTTGCGCACGTACACGCCGTGTTCCTTGAGCAGCGACAGTTCCTGCCAGAGTGGCGTCGAAACCGAAGCCAGTTGGATCGCCACAGCCTGCGGCCCTTGAGCGTTCAAGCCCCAGTCCAGGGCCGAGCGGATGTCGTCCAGACTGCGGGCGTAACGCTCGATCCATACACCGGTCTGGATGTGCTCCCAGTCGTTATGGGCCTGATGCATCAAGGCCAGGCAGCACTTGGCGTGGCGCTCCAGGGTGTCTGGCAAATCATTGGCCTGGTCGAGTTTTTCCAGGGCATAGCTGCGGGTGGTATCGAGCAGGCGGTAGAACACCTGCTCGTCGCCGACCTCCACGTTCAGCAGTGACTTGGCCACCAGTTGCGTGATCGAGCCAAACACCTCGCGAGGTTCGATGTGTTCGCCGACAATCACCGCGGCTGCCGATTCCAGCGTGAAACCGCCCCTGAACACACCCAGTCGGCGCAGGCAGGTTTGTTCGCAGGTACTCAGCAGCTCGAAGCTCCAGTCGAGTGTCGCGCGCAGGGTCTGATGCCGTCCCAGCGCCGTCTGACAACCCTGTGTGAGCAGACGAAAACTGCCTTGCAGTTGCGTCAGCAACCCACTCAAGCCAAGGCTGTTCACTTGCGCTGCGGCCAGTTCGATCGCCAAAGGAATGCCGTCCAGGCGGCGGCAAATCTCGATCGCCCGAGGCAGTTCGGCATCGCTCAGTTCGAAACTGTCATGGCTGGCCATTGCCCGTTCGATGAACAATTGCACAGCCGAAAAGCTCAAGGCCTGGGAGCGGTCCAGCGCGGCGATGGGCGGTGGGCAGTCCAGGGACTCCAGGCGCTGAACGAATTCGCCTTCGGCCCGCAGGCTCTCGCGACTGGTGGCCAGAATGTGCACATCGGGCGCGCCACGAAGGATGCTCTCGCTGAGCAACGCAACGGCGTCGATCAGATGCTCGCAGTTGTCGATGACCAGCAGCATTTGCCGCTCGCGCAGGAAGGTCGCGAGACAGCTCATCGGTTCAGCGTCGTGCAGCGACAGGTCTAGCAGCGTCGCCAGGTGGGTGGCGATCATCAACGGGTCGCTGATCGGGGCCAGGTCCAGCAGGCGAATGCCGTCCCGGTAGCAACCGATCAGTTGTTCGGCGACGCGCAGTGCCACCGTGGTCTTGCCGATACCGCCAGGGCCGACGAGGGTGATGAAGCGTTGGCGTGGCAAGTGCGTCACCAGACTGTCGACCAAGGCCTGGCGACCGATCATGCGAGTCCGACGAATGGGCAGGTTATGGCCGCTCTGCTCGTGGCCGCTGCTCGGCGGACGTTGCTCGATGTGCTCCAGCGAGTACGGCGCGACAAAGCTGTAACCACGCTGGGCCACGGTGACGATGTAGCGCTGGCCGGCCTGACCGTCGCCGAGGGCCTTGCGCAGCGCCGCCATGTGCACTCGCAGGTTGATGTCTTCCACCACGCTTTTGGGCCACACCCGCGCGATCAATTGCTGCTTGCTGACCACATCCCCGGCGTGCTCCAGCAGAATCAACAGAATGTCCATGGCGCGCCGACCCAGGCGCAGGGGCTGGTCGGCCTCCAGCACCAGACGTTGTCTGGGGTAGACCCGGTAAGGGCCGAAATGCACAGCCTGTTCGGGGGAAAGGGTCAACGGGTCACTCCTGCTTGCGTCCTTCTATCACGCGGTATTCGAGCATGTTCTTCAGATTTTTTCGTCAACGCAACGCAGTGACCGAGCGACTGTCCTGCGTGTGCATTGTATGCAGCGTTTCGGCACCGTTCGCAAGCGCTGTATTTACTGGGCGCGGCGGTGGCAAATGGCTGAGTCGGGGCTGTAGGCGCACCGTTGAAAATTAACAACGTTTAACTCGTCCTGCGCCCTGTTTACACCCAAAAATACACTACTTCCAGTCCATCAACCGAAGGCGCAGGTCTTCGTGCAGCAAAAGGGATGAACACTTCAGGAGGATGCCGGAATGAGCGACGTGGTAGTGGTCTATCACAGTGGCTATGGTCATACGCGGGTTATCGCCGAAGCCGTGGCTCAGGGGGTGGAGCGACACCTGGGCAGTACCTGCCAATTGATTGCGGTCGAGGAAGTGGACGGGCACTGGGACCGCTTGCACCGCGCCGACGCGATCATCTTCGGTGCCCCGACGTACATGGGCAGCGCATCGGCGTCGTTCAAGGGCTTCATGGAGGCTACTGCGTCGTTCTACCTGGCGCAGCCCTGGCGCGACAAATTGGCCGCCGGGTTCACCAATTCCGGTTGCCTGTGCGGCGACAAGCTCAACACCTTGCTGCAGATGGCAGTGTTCGCGGCTCAGCACTCGATGATCTGGGTCGGCCTCGACTTGCCGCCGGCACGCTCCAGCGCTGGCGTGTTCGATGGGCAATTGAATCGTCTGGGCAGTTTTCTGGGGGCCATGGCCCAGTCGAATGTCGAACAGTCCCCAGAGTACGCACCACCTCCCGAAGATCGCTGCACCGCCGCACACCTGGGCGAGCGGGTAGCGCGTCTGGCCGAACGAATGGGCCATCCATCGGATTGATTCACCCAAACACACCCGACGCCTTAATTAAGGAGCAATCGCCATGAGTACATTTACCACACGCGACGGTACCGAGATTTATTACAAGGACTGGGGCACCGGTCAGCCCATCGTCTTCAGCCACGGCTGGCCGTTGAATGCCGACAGTTGGGAGTCGCAGATGATCTACCTGGCCTCCAAGGGCTACCGGGTCATCGCCCATGATCGGCGTGGTCACGGGCGCTCCAGCCAGCCCTGGTTCGGCAATGAGATGGATACTTACGCCGACGACCTCGCGCAGTTGATCGAGTTGCTGGATCTACAAAACGCGGTACTGTTCGGTTTCTCCACCGGCGGTGGCGAAGTGGCGCGTTACATTGGTCGTCATGGCACTGGGCGAGTCGCCAAGGCCGGGATGATTTCTTCGGTGCCGCCGCTGATGCTCAAGACGGAGGCCAATCCAGGCGGCCTGCCGATGGACGTGTTCGACGGTTTGCGCCAGGCGTCCCTGGCGGACCGTTCGCAGTTGTACAAAGACCTCGCCAGCGGGCCATTCTTTGGTTTCAACAAACCGGGTGCCAAACCTTCCCAGGGCATGATCGACTGGTTCTGGATGCAGGGTATGACCGCCGGTCACAAGAACGCCTATGACTGCATCAAGGCCTTCTCTGAAACCGACTTCACCGAAGACCTGAAAAAGTTCGACGTGCCGACCCTGGTGGTGCACGGAGACGCCGACCAGATCGTGCCGATCGAAGCCTCCGGCATCGCCTCGGCCAAACTGGTCAGGGGTTCGAAACTGCTCGTCTACCCTGGCGCGCCCCATGGGCTGACCGATACCCACAAGGATCAGCTCAACGCCGACCTGCTGGCGTTCGTCGAAGGCTGAGTCGTTCGGCATCCTGTTTCTTGGCCATGAAAAAACGCCGAGGGGTTTTGCCCCTCGGCGTTTTCATTGATGGCCATCGAGCGTGCCGCGGCGCTATGCGCTCGCCTGATTGAGGCTGGGGCCGGCGCGCAGTACTCGACACCGCCAGGCAAACGGATTGATGCCTTCGCTACGGGTGAAAATGTGGCAGAAGTGTGCCTGATCGCAAAAGCCACATTCCAGGCTGATTTTCGTCAGGGTCAGGTCGGTGTTCTGGATCAATTGCTTGGCCCGGGCGATGCGCTGGCAACGAATCCAGTCCTGAGGCGACAGGCCGGTGCTGCACTTGAAGGCACGGGAGAAATGACTGCGGGACAGGGCGCAGGCCCGAGCGAGTTCGGTGACTTCCAGAGTTTCACCCAGACCGTCGAGGATCAGTTTTTTGACCAGGCTTTCCCGCCAGGGAGAGAGGCCTCCGGTGGTGGCTTTTCGCGTTTCAGTGGCTGATGCGCGTGCGGCATTGTGCTGAAGGTGGGCCATGACAAATATCCGTGTCGATGGGAATGCGCTGGCACACTGCGCCGTGGGTCAGCAGCTTCCCGCTTTAGAAAACAGGTCTGCACAGAGGGCTTCATTCTTGGTCGCGGGGCGCTGGCTTGCGAGTTAAACGTTGTTAATTCCGTCCGCGTGCGGCAGCGAACAACTGCACTGACTCAGCACATGGCTGCAATTTTCGAGGCGTGGGACGAGTGCATGATTGAGCTCATCTGGCGGGCGTGTGGATGGCCGCTTTTCTGACTCGATCAAAGGTGAACGCATGAAGCATTCTCTGGTTTGCACGCTGGGCGGATTCGGCCTGGCATTGGCGCTGACATCGGTTGGCGCCCTGGCTCAGGCACCGACTCAGATGGCCACTCAGGTACCCGGATACTACCGGCTGGCGGTAGGTGATTACGAAGTGACGGCGCTGTTCGATGGCTACAACGATCTGTCGCCGAATCTGCTCAATGGCCTGACCCAGAGCCAGATCCGTGCATTACTGGCCCGTCGTTCGATTGAAACGCCGGGGGTGCAGACGGCGTTCAACGCCTTTCTGATCAATACCGGCAAGCAGCTGATCCTGGTGGACACCGGAGCGGGGCAGTGCATCGGAGCCACCGCCGGCATGCTCGCAGCGAACATGAAAGCGTCCGGTTATCAGCCGGAACAGGTCGACACCATCCTGCTCACGCACCTGCATCTGGACCATGTTTGCGGGCTGGTGGACGACAAGCAGCAACCGGTGTTCGCCAACGCCACGGTCTACGCGGCGAAGGCGGAAGCCGATTATTGGCTCGATCCTCAGGCCATGGCCAAAGCACCCGCCGGTGCCAAGGAATTTTTCAGGATCGCCCAGGATTCCACCGCGCCATACGTTGCCGCGGGGCGCTTCAAGACCTTCGACGCCGGTCAGTCACCGGTGCCGGGTATCGTCGATGCTGAACTGGAAGCCGGGCACACACCGGGCAGCACCACGTACCGCTTCACCTCTCAGGGCCAGAGCATTCTGTTCATGGGTGATCTGGTGCATAACCTGGCGGTGCAGTTCGAGCATCCCGAAGTGTCGATCCGCTTCGACGTCGACAGTCAGCAGGCGATCAAGAGCCGGGACAAAGTCTTCACTGACGCGGCGACGAGCAAGATTTGGGTGACCGCGGCGCACCTGCCGTTTCCGGGTGTAGGTCACATCACCGCGGTAGACAGGCATTTTCAGTGGGTGCCTATCGAATACGGGCCTTACAAGCGGGCGGCAAAAGTGCCGATGATCGAGTGAAGTCCGCCTGACTTGCGCCTGGCTGAAAACAAAATGGGACTGTGCCTGTGAACCGTAACGATCTGCGCCGCGTAGACATGAATCTGTTGGTGATTTTCGAGGCGTTGATGTTCGAAAAAAACCTGACCCGCGTGGCTGAAAAATTGTTCATGGGACAACCGGCCGTGAGTGCTGCGCTGGGCCGCCTACGGGATTTGTTCGACGATCCGCTGCTGTTGCGCAACGGTCGCGGGATGGAGCCAACGGCGCGAGCCTTGGCGATTCTTAAAGAGCTGCAACCGGCGATGGACACCATCTCGGGAGCCGTCAGCCGGGCCAGGGAGTTTGATCCGGCGACGAGCTGCGATGTGTTTCGCATTGGTCTTTCGGACGATGCCGAATTTGGTTTGTTCCCGCCGTTGTTGAGTCAGCTGCAGCGGGAGGCACCGGGAATTGTGGTGGTAGTGCGCCGGGCCAATTATCTGTTGATGCCGGCTTTGCTGGCATCGGGGGAGATTTCCGTGGGGGTCAGTTACACCACCGAATTGCCGGCCAACGCCAAGCGCAAGAGGCTGCGTGATATCGCCTGCAAAGTGTTGCGCGGTGACAACCGGCCCGGTGAGCTGACGCTCGATGAATACTGCCAGCGACCCCACGCGATGGTGTCGTTCTCTGGCGACCTGAGCGGCAACATCGACCTTGATCTGGCCAAGGTCGGTTGTACCCGGCGAGTGGTGCTGGGGGTTCCGCAATTCAGTGGTTTGCGGGCAATGCTCGCCGGTACCGAAATGATCGCCACCGTGCCCGACTACGCGGCGTGTGCGCTGGTTGAAGGGTGTGCCTTGAGAGCCGAAGACCCGCCGTTTCCCATCGATGCGGCGCAACTGTCGATGGCCTGGAGTGGCGTTCACGATAACGACCCGGCAGAGCGCTGGTTACGTTCGCGGATCAGTCAGTACATGTCTGAACCCTTGAACATCACAACCCCCTAGGCAGTACTGAAGGCCGGGTCGCAAAGAGAGCACGTGCATTCAATTTTTTGTGCCCTGGCATTGGCACTATCGAATCAGTTATCGGCGCATCAACGTCGGTGTTTTTCCACTGGGCTATGCTCAATGATCGTTTTGCCGGAGCTTTCGGTTATGCCTGATTCCAATCGCCTCGACACTGCAACCGCGCGGCCGGGTTTCGATGAGGTTGTGACCTTGATCGTCAAGCACCGGATCAAGGCCGGTTTTGAAGTGCCCTATGAAGCCTGGCTGCGGCGGATTGTCGGTATTGCCGGGCAGAGCGAGGGGCATTTGGGGGTGGATGTGATTCGCGGCAAGAGCGCCGGCCTGGACATGTTTACCTGCGTGCTGCGTTTTTGCTCTACCGAGGCGATGCAGCGCTGGCTCGAATCGCCGCAACGGCTGGAGTTGGTCAACGAAGCCGAGCCGATGCTGGCGGATGGGGACCAGACCGAGGTCAACCCGGTCAAGGAGTTCTGGTTCGCGCCACAGGACGATGCCGGTTCGCCACCGCCGCGCTGGAAGCAAGCCGTGGTGACGCTGCTGGTGATTCTGCCGCATACCTTGCTGGTGCCGCTGATCTGGGGCCCGCTGCTCAAGCTCAACGCCTTTCTGTCCAATTACGTGGTTGCCACTTTTCTGATCACCGTGACCATTGTGGTTTCGGTGGTGTACCTGTTCATGCCCAGGGCGACGCGTCTGTTCGCGCCGTGGCTGAAAGCCGGACAACCTCATTCCACTCTGCCTGAGGAAAACCAATGAACGCCGATCTGATTCTGTTCAATGGCCAGTTTCATACCGTTGACCGTGAAAAACCCCTCGCCAGTGCGGTCGCGATCACCAATGGCCGCTTCGTCACGGTGGGCACCGATGCCGAGGCCATGGCCCTGCGCGGTTCGGGTACCCAGGTCATTGACCTCAAGGGCCGCTGCGTTATCCCTGGCCTCAACGACTCGCACTTGCACCTGATTCGTGGCGGCTTGAACTACAACCTCGAACTGCGCTGGGAAGGCGTGCCGTCCCTGGCCGATGCCTTGCGCATGCTCAAGGACCAGGCCGACCGCACACCGACGCCGCAATGGGTGCGGGTGGTCGGTGGCTGGAACGAATTCCAGTTTGCCGAAAAGCGCATGCCGACGATTGAAGAACTCAACCAGGCTGCGCCGGATACGCCAGTATTCGTTTTGCACTTGTACGACCGCGCCTTGCTCAACCGCGCAGCGCTCAAGGTTGTCGGTTACACGCGCAACACGCCGAACCCACCGGGTGGCGAGATTGTGCGCGACGCCAACGGCGAGCCGACCGGCATGTTGGTGGCCCGTCCGAACGCGATGATTCTTTACTCGACCTTGGCCAAAGGGCCGAAGTTGCCGCTGGAATATCAGGTCAACTCGACCCGTCAGTTCATGCGTGAACTCAATCGTCTGGGCCTGACCAGCGCCATCGATGCGGGTGGTGGTTTCCAGAATTACCCGGACGATTACGCAGTGATCGAGCAGTTGGCCAAGGACCAGCAACTGACGATTCGCATTGCTTATAACCTGTTTACCCAGAAGCCCAAGGAAGAGCTGACCGACTTCAAGAACTGGACCAGCAGCGTCACCCTGCATCAGGGCGACGATTACCTGCGCCACAACGGCGCCGGTGAAATGCTGGTGTTTTCGGCGGCGGATTTCGAGGACTTCCTCGAACCGCGTCCGGACTTGCCGCAGACCATGGAACAGGAACTGGAACCGGTGGTTCGCCACTTGGTCGAGCAACGCTGGCCGTTCCGCCTGCACGCCACTTACAACGAATCCATCAGCCGCATGCTCGATGTGTTCGAGAAGGTCAATCGCGACATTCCGTTCAACAGTTTGCCGTGGTTCTTCGACCACGCCGAAACCATCACTGCGCAGAACATCGAGCGGGTGAAGGCGCTGGGTGGCGGCATCGCGATTCAGGACCGCATGGCGTTCCAGGGGGAATACTTCGTCGACCGTTACGGCAGCAAAGCCGCCGAGCACACTCCGCCGATCAAACGCATGCTCGCCGAGGGCGTGCCGGTCGGCGCGGGCACCGACGCCACACGCGTTTCAAGCTACAACCCGTGGACCTCGCTGTACTGGATGGTCAGCGGCCGCACCGTCGGTGGTCTGGCGTTGTACGAGGAAGGCTTGCCGCGCACCACTGCGCTGGAACTGTTCACCCACGGCAGCGCCTGGTTCTCGTCCGAACAGGGTAAGAAGGGCCAGATCAAGGTCGGGCAACTGGCGGACCTGGCAGCGTTGAGCGCGGACTTCTTCAGCGTCGAGGAAGAAGCGATCAAGTGGATCGAGTCGGTACTGACGGTGGTCGGCGGCAAGGTTGTGTACGCCGCCGGCGACTTCGAAAAACTCGGGCCAGCCAGCGTGCCGGTGCTGCCGGACTGGTCGCCGGTGATGAAAGTCCCCGGCCACTGGCGCCCGAATTCGCCGATGCAGGCTCAGGTCCACCATTGCAGCGGCCCGTGCGCGGTGCATACGCACAGCCATGAAAAGGCGCGCCATTCGAATGCACCGGTCAGCGATTTCGCCGGTTTCTGGGGCGCGTTCGGCTGTTCCTGCTTCGCCTTCTGATTCAGAAACAAAGCGCCGGCCTTCGTGACCGGCGCTCCCCGCAACAACCATCCACCGAGGAGTTTCACATGAGCAACGTTCCTTACTCGCGTCTGAACAAAGACGATGCCGTTGTGCTGTTGGTCGACCACCAGACCGGCCTGATCTCGCTGGTGCAGGATTTCAGCCCGAACGAGTTCAAGAACAACGTCCTGGCGCTGGGCGATATCGCCAAGTTCTTCAACCTGCCAACCATCCTTACCACCAGTTTCGACAGCGGCCCGAACGGTCCGATCGTGCCGGAACTCAAAGAGCAATTCCCGGACGCGCCGTTCATTGCCCGCCCTGGCCAGATCAACGCCTGGGACAACGCAGACTTCGTCAAAGCCATCAAGGCCACCGGTCGCAAGCAACTGATCATCGCCGGTGTGGTGACTGACGTGTGCGTGGCGTTCCCGACCCTGTCGGCGCTTGCTGAAGGTTTTGAAGTGTTCGTGGTCACCGATGCTTCCGGCACCTTTAACACCACTGTGCAACAAGCGGCGTGGGCGCGAATGTCGGCCGCCGGTGCGCATCTGATGAACTGGTTCGCGGTGGCCTGCGAGCTGCAAGTCGACTGGCGCAATGACATGGAAGGTCTGGCGAACCTGCTGTCTCAGCGCCTGCCGAACTATCGCAATTTGATCAATAGCTATACCAAGTTCACTGCCAAGTAATCCGCTGAAAAAAATGCCCGCCGATGTGCGCAATGCTGTTCACTTAAGGAAGTCTGGAGGCCTGAGAAGTATCTGTGGCGAGGGAGCTTGCTCCCG